>JAEDFM010000019.1 GCA_016292805.1 Treponema sp.
AGAAGAAGGTTTGAGAATTTTGGAAGAAATATACAAATGAAGCTTATGAATGAATAGATGACGGATTTAGAATGAAATGATAATCCGTCAAACATCTAAGTCAAGGGCAAAGAACGAAGTGTCCCTTGACTAGACATATGCATAATTTGTGCTAAAATAAAATAATTAATGCTGAATGATTCAGCATGACAAAATTATTTAGGAGTGTGGATGCTTAAATCTACAAAGAATTGGTTCATTGTTTAGAAGCCGGGAGTTGCTGAACCTTAGTTTAGGTTAGTAATTTACGGCATCTCCCGGTAGTTGGTGAAAAATCAAATATTTGGAGATATATACAATGGATAATTATTCAATCCGCGTTGAAGAAGAACGGGATTATTCTACTGTGGAAGGTCTCGTACGCGAGGCTTTCTGGAATGTTTACAGACCTGGCTGCACAGAACATTATGTTCTGCATCATTTACGAAGCTGTCCTGATTTTATTCCTGAACTTGCATTTGTCATGGAAGCTGACGGAAAAATCATTGGACAGAATGTATTTGTAAAAGCTCAGATTACAAAGGATGAGGTCACTGCATTCCCGATTCTAACCATGGGTCCAATCTGTATTGCAAACGAATACAAGAGAAAAGGCTATGGTAAAATCTTACTTGACTATTCTTTGGAGAAAGCCAAGGCTTTAGGATATGGAGCAGTTTGTTTTGAAGGAAACATCGATTTCTATGGTAAAAGTGGATTCGATTTTGCTTCAAAGTTTGGCATTAAGTACCACGGATTACCTGAAGGAATGGCAGCAGATTTCTTCCTGTGCAAGGAACTGAAACCTGGCTACTTAGATGGAATTACAGGCGTTTATGCCACACCTGCCGCATACTTTGTTGCTGAAGAAAATCCTGAAGATTTCGAGAAGTTCGAGCGGGAATTCAATTTGATAAATCCGCTGGAAAAACTCAAACTTCCAGGACAACTGGCGTAAACATTAATACGTCTGGTTAAGTCAAACTACGTTCAAGACCTTGACTCAGCCGTTTTGAAGGTGTCTGCTAATAAGCAGACACCTTCAATTAAAACTTTATCGGCAATTTATAATTGTATATTTCATAGGGAGTATGAATTATTTTTTGCTGATAGAGTTATCATCCTCATCTTCATAGCGTTCTAGTAGTGTAATGTACGCATAATAAACAATAAATGTAAGCGTATAATTAACACCCCCTACGAATAAAAATAAACATGAAATAGAATCTCCTCATAGCGAGGAGATTTTTTTATGATTTTTCCAGTAAAACGAGTAAAAGAAGAATTGGTAAAAGAGTTTGCTGCATCAACAATGAGAATTGACGATTTTGCAGAAGCTCATAGTATTACACCGGAAGCCTTAAAAAGCTGGATTGATGAAGTAATGCATCCAGCACCTGCGGCTGAAGGGGAGTTTGGTGTATTTTCAACAACAGATTTTGTAGAACTAGATATTCCTAAAGTATCAAAGCAGGGGATAACACTTTCAAAAAACAGAAAAGACTTAATCACTGTAAGGGCTGCAGGAATTGAAATTGATGTTCCAATCGAGACTTGCGAAACAAATCTTTTCAAAATTCTACAGACGGCGGCAAGCATATGAGATTAGATTTTTCACATACAAGAATAATCATCAGACCAGGAACAACAAATATGCTCGCTTCCAAAGACCAGCTTCTGGAAATCATCAAAAACATAATGAAAGACGATCCGTTCAGTGGTGCTGTGTTTCTGTTCTGCAATCGTAAACGAAACATTCTGAAAATGATATGGTGGGACAGAACCGGTTTCTGGGTAGCACAGAAGAAGCTTGAGAAAGGACACTGGCCATGGCCAGATACTCAGGAACAAGTCAGGCAACTGAATATGGACCAGGTAGAAATGCTACTAAAGGGCGTTGATTTCTTTAAGGGACACGAAGAGCAGTTTTTCTCAGAAATAAATTAAAAAAGTTTTAACATCCTCTTTTTTAAAGTTTTTAAATATGTTAACCTTTAAATCGTGGGTGTGGAAAACGAGATTACATTAGAAGAGGCTCTCAAAATGCTTGCTGCTGCAAAACTTCAGATTGAAGAACAGCAGCAGTCTTTACAGAAAAAAGACGATGAAATAGCCGAAAGAGACCTTAAAATCAATGCCCAGATTGCAATAATAAACCAGAAAGATAAGCAGCTTGAAGCTGAAAAATCAGAAAAAGAACAGATAAAACTTGAATTAATTAAGGTTCAGGAAGAATTATCATCTCAATTAGCACATAGATTCTGTGCACATTCCGAAAAGTCAGATAACCAGCCAAGCCTTTTTGATTTTGAAGATGAAGAATTTACCCCATCTGAAGAAGAAATTGCAGAAACAGTAGCAGGTGAGGGACCTTACAAAGAAGTAAAGGTCAGGGAATATATCCGCCGTAAATGTGGCCGCAAACCGATAGATGACTCAACTCCGACAAAACAGATCTATCATGATATTCCAGAAGAAGAAAAGACCTGTGCATGTGGCTATAAACTCAAAAAAGTAGGGGAAAACTCTACAAAGCGTCTACGAATTATCCCTGCCAAAATGTACGCCATTGAAGATATCTATCCAAAATATGCATGTCCAGCCTGTGAAGGAAGCGGAGATGAAGATAAACCAGTTTTCCGTCAGGTTCCTGCAGTAAAATACTTAATTCCAAAATCAATTGCAACATCAGAACTTCTTGCATATACAATGACAAATAAGTTCTGTGAACACTTGCCTTTTTATCGTCAGGAAAAAGCATTTGAACGACGATGCATTACTGTAACAAGAGCAGATATGTCCAACTGGCAGGAACAGATTTATAATCGGCTTAAGCCAATGGATAAGCTAATTATGAATCATATTAAGTCCGGCAATACCATGAATATGGATGAGACTACCGTAAAAGTTCTGAAATATAAAAATCAGAGCGAAAATGATTCAAGAAAGAAATCATATATCTGGCTTGGAATCGGAGGTCCAAAGGACAACAAGGCTGTAATCTATAGATATTATGAAAGCCGGCATCATAAATACATAAAACCTTTCATAAACGGATTTAAAGGCTATCTGCAGACCGATGAATATCCCGGATACGAAACCGCCATAAATGAGCATGCACTTTTATATCCTGATGATAAAATTATTCATGTAACATGTCTGGCTCATGTCCGCCGTAAGTTCTTTGATGCCTCATTAAACGGTAAAACTCCTGGAGCGAGTAAAGCTGTTAAATATATTCAGCAGATATACAGGCTGGAAGAAGAGTTAATTGCCATGAACCTTTCTCCAGAAGAGCTTGTCTCAAAGCGTAAAGAAATTATCAAGCCTGTATTCGATGAATTTCATGAATGGCTTTTGGAAATGAAACCTAAAGTTCCTCCGACACTTATGTTTGGCCGCGCCATAAATTATGCACTTTCTGCATGGAATCATCTTCTCAATTATCTGGATTGTCCTGAACTTTTTGTTGATAATTCCATTTCGGAACGATCCATAAAACCATTTGTAATCGGTCGCAAGAACTGGCTTTTCTCAGGTTCTGAAACTGGCGCTGAAAGTTCCTGTTTTTTATTTACACTTATTGAAAATGCAAAACTTTATAAGTTGGATCCATATGAATACCTGCGTTGCGTTTTTGACCAGGCACCATTCTGTGAATCCGAAAAAGATTTTGAAAAATTACTCCCATGGAACATCAAAATAACTGAATTCAATGAAGAGGGAACCTGGAAAACTGACGCGTAGGAGGTTAAAAATTGACGCTTACACATAAACAATATCTGATATATTAGTAGACAGAATGTACATTATGTCTAGTTATACATCCTACCATTTTATAGATGTTAAAGCTAATAAAGTCTGCTCTTCAAGGAATATCTTTCTAACTAAGTTTTGATAATTTTTCTCTAATAAATTCTGATTTTTCCCGTAATCCAATCTGACCAAGCTTAATAAAAATTGCATTTGGTTGAGTTGGAACCATTCTAACTGTACCTGGATTATCCTTCATTAACTTAAGTATCTTATCAATACTAATTGTTGAAACCTGTTTAAATACAACCTGAACTTCACCTTTTCGTTCCTTAATTGAACTGATGGCAAGCTTCTTGCATAAAATACGAATTTCAGCCAATGCCAATAAACTTGAAACTTCATCTGGAATTGGTCCAAAACGGTCGTTTAATTCACTAAGAACGGCATCGAATTCATTATCTGTACAAACTGATGCAATCTTTTTATAAATTTCCATTTTAATCTGAGGATTTATGATGTATGAATCTGGAATGAAGCCTGTATATTCTAGTTCCATAAGAACTTCAACCTGTTCCTGGTAATCCTTCTGAGACATCAGTTTATTTACAGCTTCATTCAAAAGTTTTACATACAAATCAAAACCTACTGAATAAACATCACCTGACTGATCTCTACCAAGAAGATTTCCTGCACCACGAATTTCCATATCCTTCATGGCAATCTTAAAACCGCTGCCTAATTCTGTAAAATCACTGATTACCTGCAAACGTTTCATTGCAACTTCGCTTAAAGCTTTATTTTCTGGATACAATAAATATGCATAAGCCTGACGGTCACTACGACCAACACGTCCTCTAAGCTGATACAACTGTGAAACACCATACATATCTGCTCGGTCAATTATGATTGTATTTACATTTGGAATATCGATTCCGTTTTCAATAATTGTAGTTGCAATAAGAACATGGAAACCACCCATTTTAAACCTATGGAATATGTCATCCAGTTCTGTACTTGTCATCTGACCATGAGCAACATCTACTAAAACTTCTGGACAAATCTGTTCAATTTTTTTTCTTACTTCCATAAGAGATTCAACTCTGTTATGCAAATAGAAAACCTGACCACCCCGCTCTATTTCTCTTCTGATTGCCATTGCAACACGATCATCCGTATATTCATCAATCACTGTTTCCACTGGCTGGCGGTTATGAGGAGGTGTTGTAAGTAAACTCATATCACGAATCTTAAGCAAGCTCATATGTAAGGTTCTTGGGATTGGTGTTGCAGACATAGAAAGACAATCAATATTGTTTTTCATTTCCTTAAGTTTTTCTTTATCCTTAACCCCAAAACGCTGCTCTTCATCAATAATCATTAAACCAAGATTTTTAAATTTTACATCTTTCTGAATGATTCTATGAGTACCAACAAGAATATCAACTTCACCTAAAGCAAGCTTTGTTAAAATCTTTTTCTGTTCTGCGGGACTTACAAACCGTGACATTCGTTCAATTTTTACCGGGAAATTCTTAAAGCGTTCTTTGCAAGAATCATAATGCTGTTCGGCAAGAATTGTAGTTGGTGCCAGGAAAGCAACCTGTTTTCCGCCCATTACAGATTTAAATGCTGCACGCATTGCAATTTCGGTTTTACCATACCCTACATCACCACAAACAAGTCGATCCATAGGAACAGGTTTTTCCATGTCATTTTTTATTTCCTCTGTAACTGTAATCTGATCAGGGGTATCTTCGTAAGGGAAAGCGGCTTCAAACGCGGCCTGCCATTCAGTTTCATGAGGGAAAGCATATCCAACAGAAGCTTTTCGCCTTGAGTATAAATCAATAAGTTTTTGTGCCAGCTCTTCAACAGCCTGCTTAACTTTGCTTTTTCTATTTTCCCAGGATTTACTTCCAATTCTATCAAGCTTTGGATTTTCCCCTTCATTTCCAATATATCGTTGAACCAGGTTTACCTGTTCGATTGGGACAAATGCAAACTCTTCATCAGCATACTGAAGCTTAATATAATCTCTTTCGTTTCCCATAGATTTTACGCGTTCAATTCCAAGGAACTTACCAATTCCCCAGTTAACATGAACAACATAATCTCCGGGATTTAATTCAACAAAAGTATCAATTGCAGATGATTTCGCTTTATTTACAGTTTTGGCAACATATTTGCGACGGCCAAAAATTTCATTTTCCTGAATTACAAGCAGCTTAATATCAGGAATACTGAATCCAGCAGAAATTGCTTTTGGTAAAAGTTTTACAGGAATACGAGGAGCTTCACAATTTGTAAAATCCTTAAAAATTTCATTTATTCGAAGCAGCTGATTTTCGTTATCTGCAAAAATAAAAACATTCCAATTATCATCCTGAAGCTTTGTAAGTTCTTCTTTCATAAAAGTAATGTTTCCAAAAAAACTTCTTGCAGGTTCTGTATACAGTTTTAATGCTTTAGATTCACCTTCATCAGTAGAAATAGTCTTAAATAATATACATCTTGAGTGTTTTTCTAATAAATTCTGGAAATTTTCAAGAATTTCTGAGGGTGGAAATACAGGAAATTCTTCTTTTATTTTTCTGTACATTCCATTATATTCTCGTTCAATAGTAAGCTGTCCGTTTACCATTCTGTCATAATCATAGAACATAACGAAAGTTTGAGGTGTAATGTAATCAAGTAAAGTATAATTTCTATTCCAAAGAAGTTGATAGAAAAATTCTTCGCCTTCACTTTCTTTACAAATTTCAAGTTCATCTAAAAGCTTTTGTTTTGCTTCAAGAGCTTTTTCTGTAAAGCGCAAATGAACTTTTGAATCTGTAACAATCGTATCTTCCTGGAGGCCTGTATTATGATATTCTGTAAGTTTTGAATCCAGAGTATGAACAAAATCTTCAGTCCATACAACTTCCTTCATAGGATAAATTACCAGATCATCCTTTGAACCAATTGTCACCTGGTTATCAGCATCAAAAGTTTTAAAGGATTGTATTTCATCAAAATCAAAAATAACACGGGAAGCATATTCATCATCTGGTAAAAAAATATCAAGAACTTCACCTCGTAAAGAAAATTCTCCTCTAACATTTACTTTTGGAACACGAATATATCCAATCTGAGTAAGCTTATCTGCAATTTTTACAGTATCTATTGAATCACCTTTATTAAGCTTAAAACAAAGTGATTTAAGATAATCAGGAGGAGGAAGATGAGAGATGAAGGAACGCTGGGTGAAAATAAATATCCTTGGCTTTCCCTTAAAGGTTATTTTATCGTTTCCAAAAATTAAGCTTGATAAAACTCCGGCTCTTTTACCAAAAACTACAGATCCTTTAGCAGCTCCTCTGTAAGGAACCATTCCCCAGGTTGGGAAATTATAAACTTGTGCTTCAGGATATAAGGTTTGAAAATCTGAATAAATGTTATTTGCTTCATGTTCAGTTGGAACTACAATCACCAAATCAGATGACAGAACTTCATATGATGGTGAACTTTTTGATGAAGCAGAATACTGAGTTGCCTGCAGGGTTTTAAAATGAGAAGCTTCTGAAAATGCTTTTGTAAAATATGAAAAGAAACTTCCTTGAATACCTTCAACACTTGTGGTACTGCTTTTGGATACAGACAAAGAGTTTATGCATTCTTTTAATTCAGGCCAGTTCTGTAATAATTCTTCAATAGATGTTAAGGATTTCATTTTAAGTTACCGATAATATAATGAAGATTAAAGTATTTTCAAGGAGAAAACATTGAAACTTCGTAAACTTGGTTCAATTATAACAATTCTTTTTGCTTTTGCACAGATAGAATTATTTGCTCAATCGTCAGCAAAAGTACAGGATTTTTCAAACGCTTCTGTTTCAATAAAATATTATAATAAATCAATTTATTATCCAGGAAATGCAGACGATTTTCCTGTTTTTGTACATATTACAATCAAAAACAATGGAACTGACACTTTAAGATTCAAATTAGCCGATGACAGAAAATTCAGTCTTGATTTTAATGCATATACAGTGAAGAACAGTCGTTTACCACAGACTGAAGAAATTATTGAAAAAAGAACAACAAATCAGACAGTATACTTCCGGGAATTAGCTTTGGAGGGTGGCGAAGAATATTCATTTGTTGAAAATGTAAAAGATTATCTTAAGATTGACGATTCATCAGTATATTATCTTGAAATGTTCTTTTATCCAGAGCTTTATAAAGCAAAATATTTAAGTTTAAAATCCAATCGACTTACATTAGAAGTTCGCCCTTCTCCTTCAAGTGCTTCATCAAATTACATTCCTGTAAAAGATCAGACTGTTGAAATTCTTAAACAGGAAGAACTTTCTCCAGACAAGGTTGTTGAATCAACAATCATTGCCCGTCAGAAATCTTTATGGGATCAGTATTTTCTTTATATGGATTTGGAAAGTCTCTTAAAACGAAACAATACATTGGCAAAAAAATATGCAGCAGGTTCTGCAGAAGAAAGAGAAAGAATTTTAGCTTCTTTCAAAGCTGACTTAATGCAGTCAAAAATTGAAAATGACATTATTGCAGTTCCAGAAAAATTTATAATTGAAAAAACTTCTTACACACCAACTGAAGGCTCTGTTAGCGTTATGGAATGGTTTAAATATCCTAACTTTAGTGAAATTAAACGCTACAATTATAAAGTTCGCCAACGGGAAGGAATCTGGCAAATTTACGATTATACAGTTGTTAATTTGGGAACAGAGTAATGAAAGCTCTGCTTATTTCTGATGATGAATCAATTGTTACACCTTTAGATTCATACTTAAAAAATCATCAGTTTGATACAATTATTTATAAATGGCTTATTAAAGCTTTAGATAATATCGAAGAAATTAAGCCTGATTTAATTGTTATTTCTGCAGCAGAATATCCAAGACATTGGAAAACTCTAGTTCAATTTGTAAAAAGTGGAATTGGTGGAGATAATGTAAAAATATTTTTATATGAACCTTCCCCACTTTCAGATGAAGATAAACTAAAAGCAAAGAAACTTCAGGTTTCATATTTTGCTACACTTGAAGAAACTGATTTAAAAAAACTGATAATTTCATTCTTCCCTGAAGGTAATATTTTATTTAATCATCCAAAAACAAATGCTGTTTATTCTGCAAAGTTATTTAGAAAAGATGATAAAAGAATTCAATTTAAATCAGATTTTAGAATACCTGAAATTAAAATTAATGATTATATAAATCATCTTACACTTTGTATAAATGATAAGTGTGAAATTATTAAAGGAAAAGTTATTTCCCATACGAATGAAGTTATTACTTTAGAAGTGCAGGACTAAAAAATGAGAAACAAGAAGAAAGAAGCCAAGTTTTTTTGTGAATGCTGTGGTTCCGAAGTGCCAGGAAACTCAAAGTTCTGCCCTACCTGCGGAAAATTTTTTGCTGCAGTCCGTTGCCCTAAATGTGGAAGAACTGGATCCAATAACGATTTCAAAAACGGCTGTCCAACCTGTGGTTATGCCATCAATCCAGACACATTAAGGGGAAAACATTCTACTGGTATTTTCTTAAATAATACAAACAATAATTCTAACATTAAATATGGTTCTACAAGCCAAATCTGGGGAACTAAAAATAAAACCCACAAAAAGTTTCACTATGTTGAATCAAGTCTTCCCATCTGGATTTATGCAATTTCAGTTATCTGTTTAGTAATAGTTATTATTCTATTCTGGGGATGTTTTACAAGATAAAATTTTAAATATTTTTAATACTATAAAAAAAGAGTTTCCCTGTGGAAACTCTTTTTTAGTCTTTACCCGAAAGGAGACTTGAACTAGCCAAAGATAGCACAACCGTTAAAAACAAAGCGCGACAGCGGTTTGTTTAGGTTGTTCCATCGTTCGGCTCAGGCGAGATTCATCGAGCCGTTCAAGTCAGGTGAAAATTGAAGTTTTTAATGTTTCATTTTTGTTACTTAAAACTTCAATTTAAAAAAAAGAGTTTCCCTGTGGAAACTCTTTTTATGTATCTACCCGAAAGGAGACTTGAACTCCTATGAATTGCTTCACCTGGACCTGAACCAGGCGCGTCTACCAATTCCGCCATCCGGGCTAAACTTAATATAAATAATATATCAAATTTTCAAAATTATTGCAAAGCCATTGTAAAAATATTTTTATAATGAAAACACTTTTCCATTAATATCAATTTTACTTGCTGTAAATTTAAGCTGTTCACCATCAGTATTAGAGTTATATAAAGAATCTCCAATTATTGGTAATCCCATCCAGGCTAAATGACAACGAACCTGATGTCTAAATCCGTTTGTAATGCAGGCTTCAATCCTTATTAAATCACAAGAATTTTCCACAATCTTAATATTTGTATTATATAAAACTGGTTTACCAAGCTTTTTAAGTGCAGCCCCATTACTGTTTTTAGTTACTGGTCTTACACATTTTCTTCCTTCACCAAAAAAACGAAAATATGATTCAAGGTTATATTCTTTAATATTTTTGCAATATACAAAATCTGAAGAAGGAAAACCTCCCAGTTTATTAATATTTTCGTAATCAACATTGCTTAAAGCAGAATAATATTTTTTAATTTTATTTTCTTTTTGAAGCTGAAGTAAATTTTCATAAGAATCTTGAGTAGCAGCAATGATTAAAAGTCCACTGGTTTCAGTATCAATTCTATGAAGCAGGCCATGTTCAATTTCTTTTCTACCAGTCACATTTAATAACTCTGGAAATAATTCTGCAGCAATTGAAAAAGCATTATTTCTATCATTTTCATTTAATGGTGCAGATGGAAGTCCTGAAGGTTTATTAATAATTAAATATGGTTCATCTCTGGTGATTTCTTTAATAATTGTCATTTAATCACCTTTGGATATTTTTGCTTTAAAAGCTTTTCAATTTTCTTGAATCTGTTTGGAGTTGGTGTTATAAATGTTGAAAAATCCTTTGCTCCAGGTAAACGAATTTTAAGCTTTTTAGAATGAAGCATTAAAGTTGCATTTGGAAATTGAGAATCTGGTTTGTTGTAAACTGAATCACCTAAAATTGGACAGCCTAAATACTTCATATGCACACGAATCTGATGTGTGCGGCCAGTCTTTAGTCTGACACGAATCAAAGAATAATTTCCGTAACAGGCAATACAATGATATATGGTTCTGGCAAATTTTCCCTGATCAGTATCAATTACAGCCTTAAATCTATGACGATTTTTTGGATCTCTGATTATTTGAGTTCTAATATCACCAGCTTTTGCAGGAGGACGACCTGTAGTAATTAAAATATATTCTTTTTGTAAATGTTTATCTTTAAATTGCTTTTGTAAAAATTCTTCAGAATCTCTATTTTTAGCAGTAATAATAATTCCAGAGGTTTCTTTATCCAGACGGTGAACAATTCCTGGTCTTCTTCGTTCTAGAATTTCTGAATCACTCCCCTCTTTAAGTTGCTCAATTGATTGTCTTCCCCAATGATAGAGCAAAGCATTAACAAGTGTACCAGTCCAGTTTCCACAAGCTGGATGAGTTACCATTCCCTGATGTTTATTAACTACTGTTACATTATCATCTTCATATATTATTTCTAAGGGAATATTTTCAGGTTCAATGTTCGTAGGAATATTATCTTCCCATTGAATATCAATCTGATCGCCAGCTTTTACTTTTTGTGAAAGCTTTACTTTTTTTCCATTTATAAGAATTTCTGTTACACCACTTTTTAACTTGGAACGATTCATTCCATTTGGAAGTGATGCTATATATTTATCAAGACGTTCTGATTTTTCATAATCTGCAGGAACCTTATTGCTAAAAAAAGGCATTATTCTACATCCTCCAGAACATCATCTATATCTTCCGGTACTTCTATTTTTATTGCATCAGGATCTTCTTCAATAGGAACAATTAATACTGAATTATTTTTTGAGGAATTTTTAGTCTTTTCAATTTTTCCAGATTTAATTTTATTTACAGCAAAATCAGTTAATCCAATTGCACAGCTAATACTAAATGAAGTTAAGATTAAACCAAGTTGCTGTTTAGTTGAATAATTTGAAGTATTTAGAGGATTAAAGGATTGAGTTTTTCCCTGAGCATATAAAATACCAGAATAAACCATGTTACAGTCCAGCATAACAAAAGGCATTGAACCAAGAGTTACAATTTCAAATCTTCTTAAATCTTTTAATGCCTGTGGAAATTCTTCTTTATTGTATGGTTCTGGTGTTGTAGATTCAGAATCTGCAAAAACAGGTAATGAAACAAAGAGAGAAAATAAAACTATAAGAAAAACTATTACTTTTGATTTTCTCATTTTGAATAATCCCTTTCTCCAAAAATTGCAGTTCCTACACGAACCATTGTAGAACCTTCTTCAATTGCAATTTCAAAATCATTTGACATTCCCATTGATAATTCGCCTAAATCAAAATTTGAATATTTAATTTTGGCTTCGTCTGCAACAGCTTTTAATTCCTTAAATGATTTACGAATAAGCTGTTTATCGTCTGTAAAAGGAGCCATAGTCATAAATCCTTTTGGATTTATATGAGGAAATTCACCATTAGCAATTAAATCCATTGCCTTAAACATTTCTTCTTTAGATTCAAATCCAGCTTTTGATTCTTCACCTGTATGCAATTCAAAAAGAACATCAATAGTTTTATTGATTTTAGCACATTGCTTTTCAATCTCTTTAAGTAAATCAATTCTATCAACCGACTGAATACAATTGGCATATTTAACAGCATTTTTTACTTTATTAGTTTGTAAGCTACCTATAATGTGTAGTTGAATATCATTTTTGTAAGCAAATAATTCATCAAACTTTTCACAAACTTCTTGAACACGATTTTCGCCAAACAAAATTTGTCCTGCATCGATTGTCTGTTTTATTTCTTCTACGGTGTGAAACTTGCTTACAGCCATAAGTTTAACACTTCCAGGCTCTCTACCAGATTTTTGTACAGCGGAATTAATTTTATTAAGTATGTTTTTAAGATTATTCTGAATATCCATTTTTAATTACCGCTGTTCAATTTATCAATTACATCTGAAAGTTTAAGCATCTGAGGAATTGTTAAAACTTCTGCTCGTTTCATGGGATCAATTCCCGCTTCAGAAAGTGCCTGTAAAGTTAAATCATTATTTTTAAGAAAACCACTTAAATTGTTACGAACAGTTTTTCGTCTTGAAGTGAACAATGCCCGCTGCATACGAACAAAAAGCTTTGGATTATTACAGCCAGGAAAACCTTCCTTTTTATTCATTACAACTGCACGGGAATCAACATTTGGTTTTGGCCAAAAGTTACCGCCTGTTAAATCCAAAAGAGGCTTTACATCGTAAGCCCAGTTACACAAAACAGAAAAAGATGAATAATCCTCACTGCCTGGCTGAGCACACATTCTTACTGCAACTTCTTTTTGTACAGTAAAAACACATTTATCAAAACGAACGTTATTTTCGATTGTATCTGCAATTATTGTTGCAGCAATATTATAGGGAAGATTTCCAAAAAAACGGTCAGGAAGATTATTTTCATCCAGCTGCTTTTTCCATGTTTTTAACACATCACCTTCCACTAATTTAAAAGTACCTTTTTTAGAATAATCTTCAAAAAACTGTGAAATAAGTCCAGCAAAACCTTTATCAATTTCAAATACTGTTAAATCAGAACCACGTTCCAGAATTTCAGATGTCATTGAACCAAGTCCAGGTCCAACTTCCCAAACCTTTACACCTTCACCAACTTCAAGAGCATCTACAAGCCTTTTTCGTGCGTCTTCATTTACAAGAAAATTCTGTCCGAATTTTTTCTGCATTGAAAATCCTTGAGATTCCATAAATGTTTTTAAAGCTGCTGGTGAATTATAATCTGGATGATTCAAATTGTGATCCTTGGAGCTAAAGAAAAAATGCCCACTAAATATTTTATAATAGTATACTCAAAATTTAATAAAATTCCACTATAGAAAGCTAGAGATGGAAATATCAAACAGACTATGATAAGTAAAAGTCCGCTATAAATAAAAATAGTAATTAATGGTGAAACTACAGAGGTTGCAATTACACCAATTGGACTATAAGCTCCAAATAATTTCAGGCTTATTGGAACTGTCAAGATTTGTGCACCTGATGAAGACGCCAAAGAAGAAGATAATATTCGAGGCAAAAATCTATCATAAATCTTTGAGAAAAACTTATTTGTAAGCAGTATTCCTAATAAAGCTGCATAAGATAGCATAAAGCCATAATTCTTTATATCACCAGGATACATCACGCATTGCAATAAAAATGTAAAACATAAAATGATTATCATATCTGGTTGTTCCACTGCTGCAATTGAAGCCAATATCAAAAGCATTGAACATATAAAAGCTCTGGTAAGTGATGGAGAAAATCCAGCAAACCATAAAAAGCATATGAGGGCAATTACTCTTATAACAAAAGTCAGTTTTTTTCGGCCAATTCTATTTCCTAAAAACAATGCAATTGCAGAAAACATAGATAAATGCATTCCTGATAAAGCTAAAATATGTGAAAGTCCTGCCTTTTTAAAAGCATCTGCAACTTCTGGATTAGTATATTCCCTTGCTCCACATAATAATGCCAGTAAAAGACCACCACCATCTTTCCATAAATACATTAATCTTTTAAATTGCAATCTGCATTTAGCCCTGAATTCGTCAATTTTTCCAAATACAGAAGAGTCGAAAACGCATTCTTTACATGAATCAACTTTAAAATATTCATCATTGAATTGTCCAGTAAATGTATATTTACCACCACTTTCATATATAAAACCTTTCTCACTATTTGCCTTTGTATATAACTTTCCGGGAAAATGCATTTCAACTAAAGTACTTGGAATCAAAATTGTAAATACTCCATTTGCTGATGCTTTTATCCCCTGGTTTTCAACACTATGAACTTTGAATTTTGCAGCATAATTTTTCCCCGATGAAGATTTTGCTGGAGAAGACATTATGTAACCGCTGATTTGTTGTACCTGACTTTTATCAATCAAACTGTTAAATGTAAAAACATCTGGAATTATAAAAATTCCAGAATAAAAAATGAAAACTAAAGCTAATACTGAAATACAAACTGGATTACGAAAATATTCTTTTACCATCTAAGTCCTGCCAGTGCACCACGGGCAGCTGACAGGATAGATTCTGGGTAAGTCAAATAAGTAACAGCAAGCAAAGAATCAAACGCCGATTTATCACCAATGGCACCTAAAGTATTGATTACAGAAAGAACAATTTCATTAGAAACTGTTTCATTCTGTTCCTTTTTGGAATTCAATTCTTCAAGATACATTGTTAATGGTGTAACAGCATTTAATGGAGAAATATTGCAAAGTGAAGATATAATTGACTTCATTTCGGCTTCTTTCAGATAATTCAGTGAATATAAAGTTTTAGAGAATTCAAAATAAGCTAATGCAACAGTTGATGCACGAGTCCAATTGTTCTCGCTTAAAATTTTCATTGATTCAATCTGAATACCTGTAAGTGAGTCTGTAATCTTAGAAGAATCATCCATTAATAATATGGACTCACTTAATACGTTTTCGGCAATCTCACAGCAATAATTTTTAGGAATATTTGTATTATTTTTAATTAATTTAAAAAGTAATGAAATCTGGTCTATTTTACCGGTCTGAACAACCTTAATTATTTCATTCATTGAGAGTGGAACTAGACTTGCCAGTGCACTTTCAATACTTTTTGAATAGTTATTATATTTTGGATTGTTCCATAATGAATAAAGAATTGTAAATGATTCGCTGTTTCCAATTACTTCAAGACTTGAAAAAATTGATTTTGCAACACTTGAATCAATCTGATTAATTGGAGTTTTATAAACATAAGAATTAAGCATTGCAGTAAAATCACTATATGGAAGCTGATTATGCTGAGCTACAACTTTAGAAATAATTGTAGACTGAACAGTTCCACTGTTTGTAAATTTTGCAAACAAATCGCTTAATTTATTCATTAAAACCAATTTCTGTTTTTCTGATAAAGAACTAATGTAATCATTACTGATTGATAATGCTGCAGCAACTGCAAGAGCATCAAGTTCTCGATCATTACCAAGTAAATCTTTGTTTAAAAGTACAAAGTCTAATGCCTGCTCACATAAAAAGTCGGCTTCAGAACCAGAAGCTTCACGAACAGCTGCAGTTTTATCAGAAATATTACCTTTTACATATTTTACTATCTTTGACTCTGCAAAAAGGTTTAAGGAAAAAATACTTAAAATTACTATAAAACCAGTTTTTTTAAACATAAAATTTCTCCGGAATAATCAACTATAATTCAGTTAAATCTTCTACATCTTTCGTAGAAGCAGTTATTTGTGGCTGAATAACATCTTCTAAATCTGGTAATGGTCCATTATTGTTAAAAACAGGCTGCTGTGTAGAAGTTACATCTGCGGCACCTCGAGCAGCTTCTTCATTAATTTTAGACATTTCCTGTTTAGCGGTAAAATCAGGATTTTCAATTACTTCGCCATTTTCATTTATAAGTACAGACTCAAGTTCTTCGTTATCTTCTTCTGTCTGATTAAGAGCTTCAATAATTTCCTTTTCGTTTTCTGGAAGTGTGTTATAAACAAAACTTAAAATTTCATTTCGCATAGACTGTTCCAGATGAATACATTCAAAATGCAAAATAGATACGTTTTCTGTTTCGTTATAATCTACTGTTCTTACAACACCAAACATTATTATCAGCATTTTTTTTATAGTAAACTGAAGTTTAATCTGGACGTTTTCTATTGCTTTACCGCCAATTTTAATCATTGCTCCAGCTTCTGAAATATCCTGAATAAGACATTTATATCCATCTTTTGTTTCAACTTCCTGATAATTAACTACAGGCTTACGGATAATGTATAACTGAGCATAAATTTCACAGGCAGCTCGCACTGCCTTTCTTTTTTGAGTTCTTATTAAATTGTTTGAATGATTTAAGAAAAGTGATGGTTTACCTATGTAAAGTCCACTTTGAGTAACATTTGTATCAAAAACGTAACGGGCATCACCTTTTCGCCACAAATAAACACTGATTACTTTTCCTACCCATTCTTCAGCAGTAATTGGAATAAGATTTTTCTGTCTAGGTACATTAATTACCAGCTGCTGTCCATTAGCAACAATTTCTGAAGCAAATACACCTTTGCCAGGAAGAATAATTCTTACTTTCTGTCCTTTATCAAGTGAAATTGTTGAAGATAAACCTTTTTTTTCATCAGCTTCGTTTTGAATTTTTGTACGGTAATTATAAAGCTTTGTCATAAGCTGCTGATGTTTTTGAGACTGATCATTTCCATCAGCAGAAGCCTGTGTATTAATGTGTGACATACATCTGTTTAATGCAGCCATTGACCAGAATAAGGAAGTTGGTTGTTCAAGCTCACAAAGAGTTGCAACTTTATAAAGCAAAAGCAAATCGCTTACAGAGAAACCTGAATCCAAACCAGTAATCATGAAATGTATCTGACTTTTAAATACTGTATATAATGCACTTACTGCAATTAGTATTAAAATAACTACAATGATTGCAACTAAAATGTACACAACTTTTCCTCTTTACTATATAATAACATAAAATCAAATGAAAAAACATTCCTTTATAGTAGAAATTTTCACATTTATAATCTGCTTCTTATTTTTTGTTTTACCGCCACTTTTTGTGTTTGGTTCTAATTTTAATGACCAGATTTTTCAAAGCTGGACTTTTCCATGGTATCAGATTATTACCGGCTCATTATTTTTCTGTTTCTATATTTTTTATATCAATAATTCATACGATAAAAAATTAACTTCAATTGAGCTAAAGCAAAAATTTCTGTTCATCTCTTTTACAATTTTTTTTACTCTGGCACTTTTATTCTTTAATTCACTAGTTTTTAAATTTCTTGCTCTATTATTTCCAAAAGGTTCCAATCAACTGCAGGTTATAAAACCAAATACTTTCCAGGAATTTTTATTTTGTATGATTAATTTTGGATTTAGTGCAATTTATGAAGAAGTTCTTTACAGAGCTTATCTGCCAGAAGCTTTAATTCTATTATTTAGAATAAATGTTAAGGAAAATACTAAATTCAAATATATTTCTTTTTTTTTTACAGAAGCAATTGGTACTTTACTTTTTGCTTTTGCCCATATCTACGCAGGCTGGCTTTCTGTGCTGAATGCAATTCTTGCCCATTTAATTTTAAGATTGATTTATAGAAAAACTGGAAATATATATATAAATATTACAGCTCACTGGCTTTATAATCTTTTAATTCTTCTTGTATTTTAATCTGGAAAAAGTCCATTCACTAATGCTTTCGTAATAAACTGAAAGCTCATTTGTTTTGAAATTTAAATAATTAAGTTGAACCAGATAATTTCCTTCTTTAGAAGTTTTATATACAAAAATATCTATATTGTTTTTATTTCCTAATTCAAGTTTTATTTTATAAACAGAATTTTCTGTATTAAATTGTTCATTAAGGTTTATTCCCCCATGTCGCAATTCCAATAATTTAGAAACATATTCTTTATACAAAGAATCGCTGTTTGTAAAAGTTCTACCGTCAGCAATTATTCGTTGAATATCATCAGCTTTAATATTTCCTAAAACCTGCTGAGAAATTAATCCAGATTCGCTCCAGCTTTGTATTGAAGTTGTCAGATAAATGGAAGCAAAATCTTCAATTTCGTAGGCTAAGTTTGAGCTGTGGGTTTTTATATATCGTCTTGTCTGTGTAAAATCATTTTTACCAAAAACTATTTCGCCAGCACTTTCCCCACCAGCGAAAAAATCTATTTCAACAGCACTATCATCAAATCCAAAATTTTGAGATGTTAATGAATCTGATTTATCAACCTTTACAGAAACCTGTACAGCACCAATTACCTGTGAAAAATCATCAATCATTTTATTTATGCGTTTAGAATCTGCAGGCAATTTAACAAATGGATTTTCAAAATCAACAATTTCCCATACATCCTTATTTTTCTGCAAAAATAATTGACTGGAAGAATCATGTATTTGAATCTGAGAAATTTCATTTTTATATCTAGGATTTAATAAAGCAGTCTTAACACTTTTTCTTTTATCAACAGTTGGTTTAAAAAAAAATGAAAAACTATATAAAGCTGCAAGAAGAATACATATTACAGTTAAATATGCATTAAGTGGGATTTTTTTCTTATCCATACAATCATACCTCCTGCAATTATAAACAAAGGAATACCAAACAGCAAAACAACCAGAACAATCAATTCCCGAATAATCAACTGCTGAGGAGTTTCTAATTGGGCAATTTTATACAAGCTTATATCTTTTTTAGCTCTGGAATGTAAATCTGCAAGTTCAGGTTCGTTATTTAAATAAAGTAACTGCTGGGTTATAAAATCAAAATTACGATAATCACCGTATTTACCACCAATATAACCTGTCATTAAGGAATTTACAAAATACTGGTCTGGAATTACAAAAACTTTAGCCTTAGAAGTTGAGCCATAATTATAAAGTCCTGTAAGTTTTCCTGATATTTCTGCGCCTACAATTTGTGTAAGCTTTGTTTTATCAGAGGTAGAAAGATTCTGTAATTCAAAAGGATTTGTCTGTATTAAACTTACAGAGTTATCATTGTCGCAGGTGTAGTAATAACTGGCAGGGGAAGTTACAAGCATTGGAGTTATGAATGATTCTTCAGATTCAGTTATTGTAAGTGGTGTTGCCCAGAATAATGTAACGCCACTTTTTGTATATTGTTGAGGAAGAAGATTAACCCATAATGGATAATTTAAAACTTTTGTATAAGTACTTCCCTGAACTAAAGAATCATTTGAATCTTCCTGACTATACATTGTAATTTGACTGCAGGAAACATCAGCTGCAATTTTATCTTCAAACCAGAGTCCCCAGTTTTCTGCCATTTCTACAATGTTGGTATGAGAATTAGCTTTAAGGCTCCAGTCGTTTTCTATATCTACACTATAAGGATTTATACAGAGTAAAGCATTTCCTTTTTCTGAAAGAATATAATTTTCAATTGCAATTGCATTTTCAATATTAATCTGTGAATCGCCAATAACCATTAAAGGACCGGTTGCTAGATTTAATTTTTCAGAAAAATCAGAATCTTCAATGTTTATCTGATTACAAACAAAACCTTGTGAATTAAGCCATGGAACTAAATAACTGTAATCCTGATACAGCGACATTCCATTTCCAACTACAATATTTACTATTCGTTGTCTTCCTGATAAAAGCTGATTTACTTTTATATCCAGTTCATATTCAAGATTCTGAGCATCCATAGTAAATGGAATTACAGCCAGGTTTCCTAAATATTCCAGAACAATTGCTGAATAAACATTAAGATACTCTGTTCCATTATTTTTTATAGCTTGCATCTGCTGACTTGTTATTCCGTAACTCTCTAAAGTTTGAGTGATTGAAGAATCTTTATCTGGATTTTTAACAATAAAGCTTATATTTTTATTTAACTGGGAATAGCTTATTAAATAATCCTGAACATCTCTAATCTGAGGATATAATTTACTTAAAGATGAAGAAATATAATAAGTGATTTTTAAATTCTGTTGAACGCTGGAGGTTAGCTGTTTTGTATATTTACTTACAGAAAATGTTTTATTAGAAGAAAAATCAAATCTTTTATAATAAGCTGAAGTATTTAAAAGCAGAAGAACATAAATAAAACCACAAATTACAAAAGATAATTTATTTGATTTTGAAAACACTCTTCCCTTTTTTATATTTACAGTAAGCAAGGCAAGACTTAAAAATAAAATGCTGGAAATAATAAAAAAGAACAAATCTCTTGTATCAATTATTCCTTTAGAAGCAGCGTCAAAATGCCATGCAAAGCTTAATTCTTTTAACAGAGAAGCAATAATATTTGAAAAAGAAATATATACAACAAGTAAATGTGCAGAATTAAAAACTGCAAGAACAATTGCGCTTATAATAAATGAAAAAACAGGTGACGAGCATAATTCATTTATAAAACAACACAAAGCAATTAATGCAGCTCCATATAAAATTATAAAAAGTAAACCTGTAAAAACCTGTCCACCATCAATTGACCCAAAAAGATTTATAAAAAGAATTGAAGGCAAAAGTAAAATTACAAAAATTGTAAAAATAATTAAGCTTGCAAAATAGTGACTTAGAATTATGTTAATGTTCTTAAGAGGCACAAAGGTATCATAAATACTGGAACTGAATTTATAACATATTGCAGGAATTACAATTATGGAAATATATGGAATTGCTGTAAAAAATAAAAGTAAATCTGTTGTTCCATTACCACCAAAAAACTGTTTACGAATATAAAAATTAAAAGCAATAAAAACTTCAAATATAATAGCCATAAAATATGTTAAAGGCTGAGATAACGAAGTTTTTAAATTATTTTTGAGTAAAACAGAAAACTTAGTCATCAGAACCTCCAGAAAGCTTTAAGAATGCTTTTTCCAGATCTGTTTCTTTACTGTATTCTATGATTTCTTTTTCAGTACCACCAATAACAAGTTTTCCTTTGTTAATAATATAAACCTTAGAACATAGAGAATAAACTTCCTGAAGAATATGTGTTGAAATCAAAATTGCTTTATCTTTTGAAAGCTCTTCAATTAATTTACGAAGCTGAATTATCTGTGCAGGATCCAAACCAGAAATAGGTTCATCCAAAATCAGGTTTGGAGGATTATGAATTATAGCCTGAGCAAAACTTACCCGCTGTTTATACCCCTTTGAAAGTGTTTTAATTTTTTGTTTTAAAACCTTTGAAAGACTGCATTTTTCAACAACAGAGTCCACTGCAATTTTTACATCTTTGATTGAATGAAGCTTTGCGCAATATTCCAGAAATTCATAAACATACATATCTGGTGGAAGAATAGAAATTTCTGGAATATAACCTGCATATTCCATTATTTTCTCTTTATCAGATTCTACAGAGATTTTGTTTCCAGTTAAATCTGAAAGAAATATTTTCCCTTTTGTAGGATAATGAAAACCTGTTATAGCCTTAATGATTGTAGATTTTCCTGAACCATTAACACCAAGCAAAGCAGCAATTGTTCCGTTGGGAATAGTTATAGAAACATCTTCTACAGCGTAATCTTTTTTTGGAGATGAATAACTTTTATAAAAATTCTGTAATTCAATCATTAGTCTATATATGGAATTTCAATCTGCATTCGGTCTCTTGAAAGTTCAGCTTTAGGCCAAACCTTCTGAGCCTCCTCCAGAAGTATATGTAATTCTTTATCAGTATATCTTGGACTATAATGAATAAGGCACATTCTTTTTACATCTGCATCCTTTGCAATTTTTGCAGCCTGAGTTGCAGTCATATGTTTTTTTTCCTTTGCCTGATCCATCAAAGCTTCTTCAAACATTCCTTCGCAAATAAGCAAATCGGAACCTTTTACTTCCTGTGCAATTGAAGGAAGATAAAGAGTATCTGTAACAAAACTGAATTTTCTTCCGCTTCGTTTTTCACCCAAAACCTGTTCTGGTTTTACAGTTGAACCATCAGCAGCTTTAACTTCAAATCCATTCTGCAGCTGAGACCAAAGTGGCCCACAAGGAACACCAAGTTCTCTTGCTTTATCAGGATTAAATTCTCCTGGTCTATCCAATTCTTCAAGAGTATAACCAACGCAAGTTTTTGTATGCTCCAGAGGAAATGCACGAATATAATAATCTTTTCCACTATGAACTATACAAGGTGCTGTAATTTCCTGAACTACAATTGGATAATTTATATACATATCAAGAACACGGCGGCTGGTTTCTATATATTCTTTAATTTTTGGTGGACCGTAAATGTATAAGGGTTCAGTTCTATCAACCTGTGCACTTAACATTAAAATCCCCGGAAGCCCTGTAACATGATCTGCATGTGTATGAGAAACAAAAATTGCATTAATTTTTTTCCACTTAAGATTAAGACGTTTAAGGCTGACTTGTGTTCCTTCACCACCATCAAATAAAAATAAATCTCCGTCTCTTCTAAGTAAAACAGATGTAAGGTGACGATAAGGTAATGGCTGCATTCCTCCACAGCCTAAAACAAAAGCTTCCATGTTCATAAGTACGGTTATTCTACTTTATTTTCTTAAAAATCACAATGAAGGTAATTACATGAATAACCCAGGTAATTATCCAGGAAATTGGATATGAAAGAAAAATTATAAATGGAGAATGAAATTGAGGAATCATAAAAATTGTTCCTATCCATACCAGTCGCAGTACACAAACACCAAAAATAGTCATAATGGCAGGGAACAAAGAATAACCACACCCTCTTACAGTGTTACTCATTCCATCCATAATTCCACATAAAAAATAAGAGGCAAAAATTACAAAGATTCGAACTTTTCCGGCTTCAATAACCTGTGGATTTTTTGTAAAAATTCCTAGCAGATAGTCGTCAAAAAGAATTCCTGCATAACCTAATACAACACCAGTTACAATAATTGCAATTTGTGAAATCCATACAACCTTCAAAATACGGTCTTTTTTTCCTGCTCCCATATTTTGTGAAGCAAAGGTTAAACATCCTTGGGAAAGTCCGTTCATAGAAGTATAAACAAAACCTTCCAGACTTATGGCAGCAGAGTTTCCAGAAACAACAACAGCTCCAAAAGAATTAATTGCTGACTGAATAATTACATTAGAAAATGAAAAACAGATTCCCTGAAAACCTGCAGGAATACCAATCTTTACAATTTTACCAAAAATGTGACCATTAATTTTAAGCTTTTTAAGTTTTAAACAAAATTCGTTGTCTTCTTTAATTAAAATCCAGATTACATAAATTGCAGAAACTGCCTGGGAAATTACTGTAGCATAAGCAACACCAGCAACATCCAGTTTAAAAATAATTACAAAAACAAGATTTAAAATAAGATTAATAACACCTGAAATTAACAGAATGATTAATGGTCTTTTTGTATCCCCTTCTGCACGAAGCAAAGCACTTCCAAAATTGAATACCATTAAAGTTGTAATTCCTGCAAAATAGATACGCATATAAGTTGCAGCCAGATCTACAACTTCAGCTGGAGACTGCATTAAAATTAAAATTGGTTTTGCAAAAAGCATTCCAAAAATTGTTAAAATTATTCCGCTGACCAATGATAGAACTATGGAAGTATGGACTGTATTTTGAACTCCTTCTTTATTTCCCTGGCCAAAATAGTTTGCGGCAACGACATTTGTTCCAACTGAAAGTCCTATAAAAAGATTTACAATAAGATGTATTAAAGAACTTGTAGAACCTACGGCTGCAAGGGAATTATCACCTGCGAAACGGCCAACTACAACAACATCTGCAGCATTAAAGAGTAACTGAAGTATACTGGATAAAATTAAAGGGACCGAGAATTCCAAAAGTTTTGAAAGAATCGGTCCCTGTGTCATATCTATTTGAGTTTTTGTAGACATGCAATTGTTATATCACTTTAACGGAAGAATTTCCAACATATCCTTAAAAAAAGAATTTTCAACCCTGGCTGTATTCAGAAACTCACCTACAGAATAATAGTTTGTTTCTAAAAACTGTTCACCAAATCTAAGATATTCGCCTTTTTCGTCGCAGCCATATCTTAAATTGTAGTTTTTGCCTTTATATTCAAATTCATAGACTCTTTTTATATCAACAAGATATCTAAATTCTTCCAGTGTCATAACTATTTATTATCGTGATTGTGGAAAGTTACAGAATAACTTGATACATTACGGAATGTTTCACCATCAATCTGTAAAGCACATGGTTTTTCAAATACAACTTTAACGGAATGTCCCTGACGAACATCAATATTTTTCTTGTATTTAACATGTTTACCTTTAAATGAAGATGAAATCCTTAATAAAGTTCCTAAACGAGATCCTTTCCATACAACACTTGTAACGACTCTTTCTTTGTTCATACGGTCCTGCATAGGAGCAACCATTATTCCGCCACCATAATAACGGCCCATCATACATGGAGCTAAAATTACATTTTTGTAAGTTTTAGTTTCGCCATCTACAGTAACTGTTGCATTAGCCCGTTTGTAATCGTAAAGAATACCTTTAATAGCAATCTTAGTGTAATTAATTGCTTTTGTTGATTTTTCGCGATGAATATCGCCCTGTTCGCAGCAATAACCGTCAATACCAAAACCAACACCATTAATAAAGCGACGATACACACCATTTACAACAACTTCTGGAAGGTCCTTCATATAATCGTTTAATGGATACAGCTTTGTATCAGCAGGATAGTTTTCGCGGATATCATGCCAGAAATCATTTCCACTTCCACAAGGATACAAGAAAACCTCCTGTGAAATCTTAAGATCGTAAACAGCATCAATAAAGCGAGCTACAGTACCATCACCACCAGCAACAACAATTTTATCTTCTGTTGAAAGACGGGAAATAAAACCTGGTACATCAGTTAAATGTCTAACATCAACAATTTTAACTGTTGCAGCATCAAATAATTTTTTTGCCTGTTCTGTAGCTTCTTCACCCTTATGGTTATTAGCCAAAGGATTCATTAAAATATAAACCATAAATTCCTCCGTAAAAAATACAAACCTAATTATTATAGTTTTCGATTTTTTGTACAACTAGATTTTCAACTTTTTTTGCTATTTCAATTGTGTTCATATCCTTGTACTGTTCAGGATAAATAACATCAATAATGTCAAAATAAACATCAGTTCTTTTCCATGGAAAATTCTTATGAATATTTTCAGTTCCGTAAATTGAACTTACTACAATTGGACAGTTTGATTTAACTGCAATTTTAAAACATCCCGGTTTATAATCGTGTACCTTCATATCTGTAGATCTGGTACCCTCTGGAAATATACCGATATTGGTAACATCTTCTGTAATAAAATTTATTGCCCTCTGAATTACTGTAAGTCCCTGCTTTACATTTCCTCTGTCAATTGAAAGATAGCAGGAACGAACCATAAAATGTTTTCCAATTGGAATTTTAAAATTTTCTTTCTTAGAAATAAAAGCAATTGGATATTTTCGTAATGTATAACTGTGAACCATATTGTCAAACTTTGAACGATGATTGGAAGTAAACATAAATTTTCCATCTTTTGGAAGCTTTTCCATTCCGGTAACATGAATTTTTGCCCTGGCACAGGTTAATAAAGTCCAGTATCCTAAATTAAAAAGCCAGTAATAAAATTTTGAAGGTTTATCGTATTCTTTTTTAGTACTGATTGGTAATCCAAAAATGATTAAGGCAACAAAAATTAAAATGTGTGGCAAAATAAGCAATGCCAGTAAAGTTGCAATACAAATAAGTATGTAATAAACTAAAGATACATAAAAAGGTAATGTCATAATTCTTAATTATAACATAAATTTATAAAAAAAATGAATATAGTATTTTATAGCACCTGTTCTACTGTTTTTGATGGAACTACTTTCCACTACGAAAATCTGCCTTTAAATAAATCTAAACTGGAAACTCTGATACAGCTTTATCCAGAACATAACTTTTCAATCGTTGCTCAACTTCCAGGTATGTTTTTACTTGATTTATGTGGAAATGAATTAAATCAAAAATCTGAAGGTGTTAAATACGAACTGCTTTCCCATGACTCAACAACCAGCGAAATTTCCGAAAAAATAATTTCACTAAATCCTTCAATTGCAATTTCAATTACAGGCTTTTTCAGACCTTTTGACTGGCAGGGAATTAAAGATGGATTGATTGCAGAAAAGCTTATTCAAAATGGAATTAAGGTTCTTGCCAATTCTGTGCAAACTCAAACTATTTGTTTTGATAAAATCCTTACACAGAATTTTCTGGAAACAAATAATTTTTCTGTTCCAAAATCTATTTCTGTGAACCATGAACTTTTCTGGGCCGAAAGAAATAATCTTGATGTAAAAGAAAACCTTTACAAGGAATATATTTTTTCTAAATTACATCAGATGAATTATCCAATCATTATAAAAGATGCAACAGGTTTAAGCAGCTTTGGTATGGAAGTTGTTACTACATTCAATCAGGCAAAAGCATTTTTAACTTCTAAAAAAAACAATGGCAACAAGCTTATTCAAGAGTTGATTGAAGGTCAGCAGTTTGGTGTTGAAGTTTTTGGCACACAAGAAAATTATATGATTTCATCACCATTTCAATTCAGCGTTAATCAATATAAAATCACAAGTCCAAAACAAAGCGTAAAAGCAGGACCTGTTATAAACAAAAATTTTAATGATGATAAATTTTATTCTGAACTTAACAGACTTTGTACACTACTGAACATTAATGGCTCTGCTCAAATTGACCTTGTATACAGTAATTCAAAATGGTTCATAATTGAAATTAATCCTCGCCTTAGCGGTATGACAAATACAGTTTGCCAATCCTATAATACAAATTATCTGGAGCTTCTATTAAAGGCAGCTTTAAATATAAAACTGAATAAAGATGATTATGAAAAACAATGTGTACTTTCCTTAAAGCTGCCTTTAATTGACGAAAAAACTAAAAATAATCTGCTTAAACATTCTTTTATTAAACAGATTAACCAGACCAAAAACGATTGCGCAAAACAACATAGAGAAGCTGGTTTTTGCGAAATCATTATTGAAGGGAATAACAGTTTAGAGTTAAAATTAAATCTGGATATAATTAAACAAAAATATTCTGAATTAATTGACCAGGGGTTTTATACACAATCAATTCAATTATTAAAAGATATGGAGTAAATAAAATGACACTAGAAGAAGCAAAAGAATTTTTTTCTGAGGATAAATATGCCGTTGTTACCAGTGGAATTGAAATTCTGGAACCAGGAATTGGTCATTCAAAAGTTATGATGAAAATTGATGACCGTCATAAAAATGCACTTGGTTATGTAATGGGTGGTGCCTATTTTACAATTGCAGACTTTGCTTTTGCAGTAGCAACAAATGATAAGCAAAATACAACAGTAACTACAACAAGTACAATCAGTTATCTGAAACCTTGTATGACTCAAATTATGTACTGCGAGGCTAAATTAATAAAAGAGGGAAAAACAACCTGCTTCTATCTTATGGAAATCTGTGATGAAGATGGAAAATTGTGTGCCACAGTAAATACCTGTGGCAATCACATAAAAAATAATTAACGGCCCTTAAACCTTTTAATTACCTTTTTATACCACCAGGCACGAATACCTTCTGCTGCATTATAAAAATAATAAATCGCTTTTATAGGCACATCCCAGCTGCCTGTACGATGAATATTTTTTCCACCAAAGTTTGCTTTGAACATATAAAGTCCGTGCATTGGATGGTGTTCATCTTTACCTTCTGGTGGCATTCCGTACATATCATAATAAGTGCTGCCATAAGCTTTTGCATCTTTCATTGCTGTCCACTGCAATAAGTGATTAGGCATTAAGTTGCGTTTATTATTTGAGCTGGCACCATAAAGGTAAATGCTTTCTGTTTTACTGAATAAAGTCATAATACTGGCAATTTCATCACCTTCATGTTCTGCAATATAAAGACTTATAACTGGTACATCTTTACCATTTTCAAGTTCCTTTGCAGAAGACTGAATCAAATCCAGATAATATGATTTAGCATGGCTTGAATTACCATCACGAGCATTAGTTTCCTTAGTTAGTTCATAGAATTTGTCTATTTTTTCAGACAAGTTAATATCATTTCCTAAGTATTTTTTTACAACAACGCCTTTTCGTTCACTTAAACGAATGTTATAGCGCCATTTATGGTGCATGCGGTTTAATATTTCTTCTTCGGTACCTTCAAGACTAACAAGAGTACTGTCAGGCGGCTGAATATCAACCTTATTTTTCTTAAGCTTAAGTTTATCTGCATAGGAAACAGTCTTAACACCATAATTGAATAAATCACGGTCTTCTAGATTTGTGAAAGTAACAGCAGGGTCAAAACGGATTGCAATTGTATTTGCTGGAAGTAAAGGTTTAAGATTCTGGGCAAGCTCGGAAAGGAGATGTGCAAATTCAATTGCCTGAGTTTCTGGAGTAATAAAATCCTGACCTACCACAGCAAACTGTTCACCATCATCAGCCATTGCTTTTTCAATAACTTCATCAGGGGTACATTCAAAAGGAAGTTCTGGCATTAAGGGAATATAGGCAATGCTGAACACCCCTTTCACAAAAGAACGATTTAATACAGCAAGCTCAAAGCTTTTAAAATAATTACCATCTGTAAATGGAGATTTTTCGCACCCCTGTGCTTTTAATTCTTCAAGATAGTCAGCTGAAAGTTTTGTTTCTATATCAAAACGATTGTATGTCCATCCGTGTCTTGTTTTAAATTCACACCAGAATGGAGTCTGCAAAAAAGTTCCTTCATTAGGTTTTGCAGATTTATCGATTTTTGTAATTTTTATATCGAACATAATTATTTGTGATTTAATCTCCATTCAATAGTTTTACGAAGATATTCAATGTAATCATTATCTTTATACATTGTTTTTCCGTCTGCATTAGAAAGCTTTGCAACTGGACGGTCGTTACATTCAGTAACTTTCATAACAATGTTCAAAGGTTCTACATCTGTATCATTTGCAATGTATGTTCCAATACCAAAGGCAACTTTAATCTTTGATTTAAAGTGTTCATACAAACCTGCTGCTCTTTCAAAATCAAGACTGTCACTGAACAGCAAGGTTTTATTTTTAGGATTAACTCTTTCATCATGATATTTATCATAATAATTCTGGTAATGTTTAATCCATTCTTCACCCCATTTATAAGGGTCACCAGAATCGTGACGAACACCACCAAACAAAATTGAATAAGTATATTCCATATCAAGATGAGCTAATTCATCACCAATTGTATCTGTAAGATAAGTTCCGTTTAAAACTCCATATTCATCTGACCAGGCTTTCATTGCCAGTTTATTTGAATAAGCAGGATTGTACATGGGATTTCCCTGACCGACACACATGATAAATTCATGAGCCATAGTTCCAACAGGAACAACATTGTACTTCATTGCCAGGTAAACATTTGATGTACCAACACATCTTGATTCCTTATAATTTTTGTTATTTTCACAAAGTGTTTTTACAGCAAGATCCTGAGCTTCGGCAGAAAGACGACGGCGAAGTCCAAATTCAGAAAATCCACCAAGATTGTATTTTCCGGATATAAGCCAATCTTTTTTTTCGTTTAACTTGCGCTTGTACTGTTCAAAAAGTTCATTGTAATTGTAAGTCATTCTAAAATAAACTTCATTTACAATTGCAAGAACAGGGATTTCATACATTGAAGTATTAAGCCATGTACCGTGGGCTTCAATGGAAAGTCCACATTCTGAATTTGTGCCAATTTCAAAATCATCAAATCTTGGTTTCCAGATTTGCAGATGGTCAATATAATCTTCGTGAAGCCATTCTATTTTAGAAAGGTAAGCAAGTTCATCTGCAGTAAATCTAAGATGACAATATTCATGAATCTGTTCTTTAATTTCTTCTACCATTTCTGGAGTGAATTTTGCATTTTCATTGCGGCATTTAAAAGTCCAGTTTGTTTTATATGAAGGAAACTGGTGATAAATAGCCTGCCCCATTGAAAATTTATAAAGATCAGTTTCAAGTAAACTATTAATGATTTGATTAAGTTTCATACATTACCTTCGTTTTATTTAGCACACGGATCGAAATGTAAGGGATATGGCAGCTACGCAACGGGACTAACGTCCCTGTGAGGAAAAGTTACATGTATAAGAAATGTTAAAAATATTTTTTTATACCTTTCTTACACGTTGCCAGTTCCCCACAGTTCCCGTTAGGGACGTAGCGTAGCGGCCCTTACCTACACTCCCTAAATCCGTGTGCTTATCTATTATCCAATATCAGAATTCAAAGCCTTAGTAGTTTTGATTTCTTTACCGTCTGCTAAAAGTTTTTTACCGGCAATCTGAACTACGCCATCAACAGCTTTAATCTGTACAGCAAAGAATTCGTCACCTGTAATTTGTTCTTTTTTAGCTGCATTTACATCTGCACCTTCTAGAACAACTTTTGTACCAGGTGCTGCCCATGAAGCATCAAGAACTTCTACGCAGTCTTTTCCATTTTCATCTTTGTAATCACCAGCAAGAAGCATTCCACGGCTTTCAACACCACGCATTGTACGAGGAGCAAGGTTTGCAGCAATAATTACATGTTTACCAAGCAAATCTTCTTCTTTAAGGTACATTCTTAATCCAGACTGGATAGTTCTTGGAGTTCCAGAACCATCATCCATAGTTTCAATATAAAGCTTTTCCCCTTCTGGATTAGGTTTAATATCAACAATTTTTGCAACAGTTAATTCAATATTAGAATTAAAGAAAGCTTCCTGCTGTTCAACTGGAAGATATGAAGGTTCTGCATGAGCAGGCTTCTTTTCCTTTTTCTTTTCCTCTTTCTTTTCAGCCTTCTGCTGTTTACCGCTGAACTTTTCGCGGAAAGCAAGCATTGTCTTCTGGTCCATTGGAGTAAAGAATACCTGTGTTGGACCAACTTTATCTAAGCCTGTTGTTTCACCAAGATTAGCCCAATTGTAACCAGGTTTTGTTTCCATTCCAACTTTCTTTTCTTCAATAGTCTTTCCAAAATAAGACATAATCTGCTGTGTATACTGTGGCATATAAGGATTCATCATAATCATCAAATCCTTAAGAACATAACACAAGTTATGGATAAGACTTGCAGCTTTTTCTGGAGCTTCTGTACGAGTTTTCCAAGGTTCTGCAGCCTGGAATTTTTTGTTACAAATATCAGAAATTTCAAACATTGTATGGAAAGCATCTTTAAGCTCTGCCCATTCAAGATAGTCTGTAGCCTTTTTTTCAAGCTCTTTTACCTGAGCCCAAAGTTCTTCATCAACTGGAGCCTCTGGAATAATTCCATCGTAATATTTATTTACAAACAAAAGTGTACGGTTTACAAGATTACCAAGGTTTCCAATAAGTTCGCCGTTAAGCTTTTCCTGGAAATCTTTCCACGTAAACTGATAGTCCTGTTTTTCTGGACGGTTGTAGAAAATATAGAAACGCCATGCATCAGCTGGAATTCCAGATTCAATTGCATCTGAACCAAATACACCAACACCACGAGATTTAGAGAATTTTCCGTCTTCGTAATTCAAGTATTCAGTAGAAGACATGTGATGAAGCTTTGTCCAGTCATGTGGGGAACCAAGCAAAGTACAAGGGAAAATTACAGTGTGGAAAGGAATGTTGTCTTTACCAATAAACTGGAACAAATCAACCTTTTCCTTACCTTTTGCTTCTTCAGATTCTGATGGTAACCACCAGGATTTCCAGTCAAAACTCTGACGACCAGATTTAACCAGTTCATCAGCAAGCTGTTTTGTAATAGAAAGATAACCGATTGGAGCATTGAACCAAACATAGAATACTTTATCTTCGTAACCTGCTTTAGGAACTGGAATACCCCATTTAAGGTCACGGGTAATACCTCTTTCCTGAAGACCATCACGAATCCATGCTTTTGTCATGTTGATTGCGTTATCAGACCAGCGGCCTTCAACAGAAGCTTTTTCTACCCATGCATTTAATTTATCACTTAAAGCTGGAAGATCAATGTACAAGTGTTTTGTTTCACGAACTTCTGGAGTTGCTCCACAAGTGTGACATTTTGGATCTTTAAGTTCGATTGGATCAAGCAGAGAACCACAGTCATCACACTGATCACCACGAGCTTTTGTAGAACCACATTTAGGACAAGTTCCGTCTACATAGCGGTCTGCAAGGAACATGTTACAATGAGGACAGAAAAGCTGCTTATTTACATGTTCATGAATTAAACCGGCAGCATCCAGATCATTAAATAAGGCCTGTGTAATTTCTGTACACTGTTCATTAGAAGTACGGCCAAATTTATCAAAGTTAATATTGAACCATTTGTAGATTTTTGTATGTTCCTGATAGTAATGGTTACACAATGAACGAGGATCTTTACCTTCTTCCAAAGCTTTAGTTTCTGTGGCAGTTCCGTATTCATCTGTACCACAAACATAAAGTGTATCGTAGCCACGACTGCGGCAGAATCTTGCAAAAACATCACCTGAAAGTGACTGAATAATGTTTCCAAGATGTGGAATATTGTTTACATAAGGTAAAGCGGCAGTAATAAGTCTTCTATTCATTTATTTCCTCATTTATTTTAAAATAGTAATTAATTATAGTGAATTTTCAGCTTTAAGTCATCAATATAAGTTTGTACAAAAGACTGCATTTAGTGTGGAGAATAAAATGAATAAAATGATTGATATTCTTAAAAACTTTAAACTTTAATTATCCTTTTAAACCACCACGGCTTACACCATTTACAATGTACTTTCTGGCAATAATAAAAAGTATAATCATTGGTAAAACAACTAAAGTTGATGCTGCCATTAAAAGCTCCTGTAAACTTCCAGCTTCTGTTGTAAAAACCTGTAAACCATAAGGCAATGTACGGGATGCAGCATCACTTGTAACATAAAGTGGCCACATAAAACTATTCCATGAACACAGTGCATTTAATAAAATAATTGTAAATAATGATGGTTTTGCAATTGGTACCATTATTCGCCACAAGTACATCCAGTTAGAAGCTCCATCAATTCTTGCTGAATAATATAGACTATCAGAAATTGTATCAAAAAAATTGCGTAATATATAAGTATAAAATATGCTTGCAACGAAAGGTAAAACTAAAGCTGGAATTGTATTATAAAGTTTAAGTTTTACGATTGTAGTATAATTTGTAATAATAAGCATTTCAAAAGGAATCATCATTAAACTAAGTAAAATTGCAAATATGATTTCTTTTCCGGGAAATTTCATTTTTGAAAAAGCAAAGGCACCAAGAATTGAAGTTGTGGTTGTACATATAACTGAAAGTACCATTACAACAACTGAGTTAAAAAAATATTTTCCAAATGGAGCCATGCTAAAGGCCTGTTTGTAGTTTTCAAATCCAAAATGAGATGGAAATAATTTTGGTGGAAACTGAATGATTTCTGCATGGGTTTTAAAAGAAGAAAGCAACATCCATATAAAAGGGAAAACCATACATAGAGCACCAACAGTAAGCAGAGTATAACAAAATATTTTTCTTAAAATTTCTCTAACATTCATAATTAATCATCTCTTTTTATTACTTTATACCCTTTTTTTCCATTCGCTTTTTCAATTGCAACTGAAGCATAGTAAAAATAAATACACAAACAAAAAGAACTACAGCAGCTGCGGCGGCATATCCATATTTTCGCTTTTCAATCATTGCATATCGAATGTAATAGACTACTGTATACAGGTTCATATAAGGTCCAGGTTTTCCATTAAACAATGGGAATAATTCACTGAATACTTTAAAACATGAAATTGTATTTACAATACAAACAAGGAAAATTGTAGGAGAAAGTAAAGGAACTGTAATCCTGAAAAATATTTTTGATGATTTTGCACCATCAACTTTAGCGGCGGTGTAATACATTTTATCAATATTCTGTAAGCCACTCAAAAGTAAAATAATTGTAAAAGGAAGAATATTCCAGATTCCAAAAATTATAAGTGCAACCAAGGACCATTTGGAATCTGTTACCCACCCTATTTTTTCAATGCCAAACTTTGTAAGGAAAAAATTTATAATTCCATACTGCTGGTTATACATTAGTCGCCAGATTAATCCTACAGCAGTAACAGAGGTAACCATTGGCATAAAAAAAGCAGTTTGAAAAACTGCAGAACCTTTTAATTTCTGATTTAATAGATTTGCAAAAAATATGGCAAGCATTGTACTTGCAGGAACAACAAATAAAACATAAAGTACAGTATTTATCATTGCGGAACGGAATTTATCATCTGTTAAAACATATTTATAATTTTCCAGATTTATTCCTTCGCAGGTTCCTCTAAGATAACTGTAATTCTGTTTAAATGAAATTGTAAATACATTTATTACTGGGTAAAGTGTAAATACAATTATAAAGAGCAAAAATGGAGTTAAATAAAGCCAGGGTTCAATTTTTTCAAAAACCTGACGGCGCTTTAATGAAAACCTCACACTAACCTCTTTCCTGTTTTCTCATCAAACACAAATATCCCTTTTTTCTTAAGACCAATTGAAATCTTATTTCCAGAAACATAAGTTTTATCTGTATTTAAAATTGCACGAACTGTATTGTCAAAAAGTTTTAGATTTACAATCTGTTCTTTTCCCATTTCACTTACAGAAACAACTTCTGCTTCCAGACTATTTGTATCTGTAAAACTTTCGGGACGAATTGCAACTGTAACATCCTTTTCAGAAATGTCAGTTAAATTAAAACCAACTGTTTCGCTTATGATTTTAAGCTGTTCTGCATTAAGTTTAAGTTGATTTACAGGAGGATTTCCTAAGAAGTCAGCAACAAATTTGCAATTAGGATTATTGTAAAGCTCCTGGGAAAGACCACTTTGAACAAGCACACCATTTTTCATCAAAACAATGCTGTCAGAAATAGACATAGCTTCTTCCTGATCATGAGTTACAAAAACTGTAGTAACTCCAGTTTCCTGCTGAATACGTCTTATTTCTTCACGCATTTCAAGGCGAAGTCGGGCATCAAGATTAGAAAGAGGTTCATCCATTAAAAGTAAAGCTGGATTTTTAATCAGGGCTCTGGCAATAGCTACTCGCTGCTGCTGACCACCACTTAACTCAGAAGGATATCGCTTTAATAAGCCATCTACATGTACAAGCTTTGCAATTTCTTCAGCCTTTGCAAACCGTTCCTTTTTTGAAACCTTCTGTACTTCCAAAGGGAAAGCAATATTTTCCTGAACAGTCATATGTGGATATAAAGCATAGTTTTGAAAAACCATTCCAATATTTCGCTGGTCAGGAGGAAGTTTTGTTACATCTTTATCATCAAAAAAAATATTGCCCTGTGTTACCGGAATAATACCACAGAGCATATTTAATATTGTTGATTTTCCACAGCCCGATGGTCCCAATAAACAGATTAAATGACCATCAGGTAATTCTGTAGAAAAATTATCTACGGCCACAGTCTGACCGTATTTTTTTGTTATATTATTTAATTGTACTTTCATCAGTATGAGACTTACTATTTTCCAGCAAGTGCGTCGTTACAAGCTTTTTCCATAGCAGCAACAGCATCTTTTGCTGACATTTTACCATCTACAACATAATTCAAATATTCTTCAAGTGCACGACGAACAGCAGCAGAACCAGTAACATTAGGGAAAGATCCAGATTTTGAAAGATTTGCCTGTACATAAGGAAGAGCTGAAGTAGCTGGAAGATTATTTAAATATTCAACATATTCAGGTACATTTGCTGAAGTTCCATAAGGACACAATGCAGAGTTTGCAATTGCCCATTTTGCAGCATTTTCTTCATTCAAGAAAAACTTAACAAATTCATAAGCACCTTTATTTACAGCTTCGTTTCTATGAAGGAAAATTGGTCCCCGGTTCCAGGCTGTATAAAAGTCACCTGCAATCCATTTTGCCATTCCTAAAGTTCCTTTGCTTTCAACCATCTGAATATACTGATCGTTTACACAAGAACCAGAGAAAGAGGCAATATCTCCATTAGCAAGATCTTCTGAAGAATAACGGCCGATTGTATTGAATGAGAAGTAACCTTTTTTACAGTTATCAGCATACCATTCAAAAATTTCTTCCATTTTGTTGCCACCAAAACCAATCTTTTTGTTCTGTACATCAATGTAAGTAAGACCATTATGCATAATCAATTCCTGAAGATTATCTACAAGACCATCAGAATGAAAACCAGGAATACCTTTCTTTTCTTTAATTGTCTTAGAAACTGCAACAAGTTCGTCCCAGTTTGTTGGAGGAACAAGACCAAGTTCATCAAAAATTGTTTTGTTGTAGAAGAATACAGGACCTGTTGTACAACCAGGAAGATAATAGATTCCACCATCTTCAAAACCAAGTACATCAGTTTTCATTGCTTCAGGAAGAGAATCAATGATGTTCTGCATTGTATGATCACCCTTTTTATTGTCTGCTTCAATATATTTTTTAATATTGATAGCAAGACCTTCATTAACATAATCAACTGCAGTTGTACCATAATTAAAAATAATGCTTGGACCAATACCATTTGCAACAGCATTGTAAACAGTATCAGCAAAACCAGAATAATCCTGATTCATTACTTTTACAAAATATGCATTCTGCGAACTGTTAAAACGATCTGCAGCACTGTTTAAAGCATCAGCCTGTTTACCATTGTATGTATGCCATACTTCTACAGTTACAGGTCCCTTATTCGACTCTTTTTTTGAACAGCTAGTAAAAGCCATTCCTAAAATTAACACAGAAAGAATGATTGATGAAAGTTTTTTCATTTCAAAGCTCCAAAAAAAATTGATGGTTTTAATATATCACAATAATAAAAAAAAGACACAGAATTAATATCTGTGTCTTTTGTATTTTTATTTCTGTCCGTCTTTTGCTCGGATTTCATTACGTTTAATTTTACCAGAAATTGTTTTTGGCAGTTCAGTAACGAAATCTACAACTCTTGGATATTTGTAAGGTGCTGTTGTTTTCTTTACAAAGTTCTGAATATCTTTAACCAAGTCGTCAGATGGTTCATAACCTTTTGCAAGAACAATTGTTGCCTTTACAATCTGTCCACGAACTGGATCAGGAGTTCCAGTTACTGCACATTCAACAACAGCTGGATGCTGCATTAAAACAGATTCAACTTCGAATGTACCAATACGATATCCTGAACATTTGATTACATCATCATTACGACCTGTAAACCAGAAATAACCGTCTTCGTCGCGCCAGGCGTTATCACCAGTATGATAGTAACCGTCGTGCATAACTGATTTTGTTTTTTCCGGGTCACCAAAATATGTCATGAACAAACCAGGGAAAGTTTTTCCATCTTTAAGTTCAACAACAATTTCACCAATTTCACCATCCTGAACAGGATTTCCTTCATCATCAAGCAAAGTAACATTGTAGTATGGTGCCGATTTTCCAAGACTACCTGGTTTAATTTTTTCATTACCGTAGTTGAACAATGAAAGTGTTGTTTCTGTCTGACCAAAACCTTCGTGGATTTCTTTTCCAGTAATTTCTTTCCATTTATTAAATACTTCTTCAGAAAGAGCTTCACCGGCAGTTGACCAGTGTTCACATGAACTAAAGTCATATTTTGACAAATCTTCCTGAATCAAGAAACGGTAAATTGTTGGAGGAGCACAGAAGGATGTAATGTGATGCTTCTGAATCTGATCCATTAAATCAATTGGCTTGAATTTTGCGTGATAGTCGTAAATAAATACTGCACATTCTGCAATCCACTGACCATAAAGTTTTCCCCAAACAGCTTTTCCCCAACCTGTATCAGCAACAGTAAGATGAAGACCACCTTTTTTTACCTGCTGCCAGTAAGAAGCTGTTACAATGTGTCCAAGTGGATACAAATAGTTATGAGATACTAATTTTGGATGACTTGTAGTTCCTGATGTAAAGTAAGAAAGGAATACATCATCATTTTTAGAAATATCTTCGCGTTTAAGAGCGTGGAATTTAGCAAGATCTTCGTCAGTTACAGCAGCAACACCACGGGTAAAATCTACCCAATCAGGATGTGCAGCCAAAAAATCATCATCAAGACCTTTATCAATTCCAAATGGAGCTACACCAACTAAAGTTGTTAATGATGGAGCTTCTTTTCTTGAATCTTCAATATATTTAAAGATTTCACGGTCATTTACTGCAAATACATGTTTGATTCCAGCAGCATTACAGCGATAAACAATATCTTCTGTTGTAAGCATGTGAGTTGCAGGAATTACTGATGCACCAATTTTGTGTAAAGCGATAATAGAAAGCCAGAATTCGTAACGGCGCTGTAAAATAAGCATTACAAAGTCACCGCGCTTAATTCCCATTTTCATCATAAAAGCAGCTACACGATCTGTTCTTTCTTTAAGCTGTTTAAATGTAAGTGTAAGTTCTTCGTCATTATCATTACACCAAACCATTGCTTTTGCATCTGGATTTTTATTTGCAAGATAGTCTACAACATCATAACCAAAGTTAAAGTTCTCTGGGATTTTATATTTGAAGTTTGCAAAGAAATCTTCGTAATCTTTAAATTCTGTTCTTTCAAGAAACTGTTCTAACATTTGTATTTTCCTTATATTTTAGTCGTCAGTCATCAGTCTTCAGTCATCAGAGAAATGTGGGACTAAAGAAGTGTCATCCTGAACTTATTTCAGGAGCTTATATTATGTAATGCTGAAACAAGTTCAGCATGATTTTTGTTTAAATGATGATTGCAAGGAATTTAGCATTCTTTCCATTAAGGGCCTGCATTCCGTGTTTTTTTGTAGCATCAAAGTAAATTGAATCACCTTCTTCAAGCATCAATTCTTTACCATCAATTACAACTTTCATTGAACCTTCAAGAACCATTTCAAATTCATGACCTGGATGAGAGTTATAATGAATTTCTTTTGTTTCTTCTGGTGTAATGCTAACAATAAATGGATCAGCTTTACGGTTCTGGAATCCAGCAGCCAAAGCCTGATATTTATAGTCTGAACGACGGTCTACAGACAAACCTTTGTCTTTTTTAGTAAGACAATAAGAGTGCATGTGTGGTTCCTGTCCAGAAATTAATGTACCTAAATCAATCTTGTATTCTCGTGACATTGACTGTAAAACTCCAACAGGAATATCAATATCACCAGATTCATATGCTTTATATTGTTCAATTGAAAGACCACATACTCTTGCAGCTTCTTCTATAGAAACGTCCATAATTTCGCGTAAACCTTTAAGACGGTCAGCAACCGCTTTAATCTCGTCGTTCATAAATGACCTCCGTTAAAAAATCTTCTTACATTTTGAGTATATATTAATTTAATGGCTTTATTCAATAGAAATCTTTAATTATTTTAATTTTCTTTAGTATTATTAAAGTTCACTAATATTTATTCAAACTTTATACCTTGCAAAATAGTAATATTTCTCTCATTCCATGTTTAGTTTTGAACAAACATCATTATATTTGATTTTATTGGTCTTTTCATTTGTTTCACTTAGATTGTAAATTCATCCCTTAAATAATTTAACTTTCCGCTTTATTTTCCATAAAAATTTTTCAGACAAATTGTAATTCATAAATAAAATGGTATAATGCTAGAAAATAGGAAAGAGAGATGTTTTTAAAAGATAAAAGAAGAGAGTATTTGATTGTTCCGTTTACGGTGATTGCGCTTTTTGTT
>JAEDFM010000057.1 GCA_016292805.1 Treponema sp.
AGAAATCAATGATAGAATCAACGAACTTTTAAAACAGTCTGTAAAATCCGAAGGGGTTCTTAATCTCTTTAGTGATATTGGTGAACAGTTTAATCTTTTTGACCCAACATTCCTAGAAAGTATTTCTAAGATGAAAGAAAAAAATCTTGCAGTAGAAATGCTTAAAAAGCTCATTGATGAACAGATTAAAATTTACAAAAGAACAAATCTTGTAAAATCAGAAAAGTTCAGCGAAATTGTTCAGCAGACTTTAAACCGTTATTTAAATGGCATGCTTACTAACGAAGAAGTAATTGAAGAACTTCTTAAAATGGCAAAAGATATGATGCATGCAAAAGAAGATGGAAACAAACTTGGCTTAAATGAAGAAGAGATGGCATTTTACGATGCGTTGACTAAGCCTGAAAACATAGGTGATTTCTATAAAAATCCAGAATTAATTGCCCTTACAAAAGAGCTAACAGAAACTCTTCGTAAAAATCGAACAATTGACTGGCAGAAAAAAGAATCTGCCAGAGCTGGTATGCGCCGTCTTGTTAAACGCCTATTAAAAAAATATAAATATCCACCAGAAGGTCAGGAAGATGCTCTTAATATTGTTATTAGTCAGTGTGAAATGTGGACTGATAATTTAGTTGAATTTGAAGTTTCATACAACAATAACTATGAAGAAACCTATGCGAAGGTTGCTAATAAAGAACCTGAATATGGGATAAAATAATCTCTGAGAGTATAAAAAAAGAGAGGGAACTTACCTCTCTTTTTATATACTTTCTCTTTACAACTCAAAATCCAAACAGCTGCGGGCGCAAGTGTATGGTCTTACTTTGCCGTCGGCAACTGCAACATGGGCTGGGTGTTTTGAATAGCCTTTTAATGCTTCAGCATTTTCTGCATCTGAAAGCTCTGGTTTTAATGTCCAAAGAATAATATGTTTTACCATTTGTATACTCCTGCAAGTATTATAGCATGTTATGGAATTAATATTTAATCAGTTCAAAGGTATTAAGATTTTCAAAATCTTTTGGATTTGCAGTTATGATTTTTGAAACGCCGGCTGTAGCATAGGCAGCTGCCATTGATGTATCACTTATTCGCTTTCGTCCAAGCTTAAGCATATTCATCCATAAAAGACTTCGCTTCAAAGAGTCATCATTAGAATAAACAACTCTTACTCTTTTCTGATCTATCCAATACCAGCATTTTTCTATTGCCTTTTCCATTGGAACTGGATTTATAAATCGTTTTGAATCTGTAACAACATGAAGAAACTCATTAAAGACATGATTATAAATTACCAGAACTGAGTCTTTTTCCTTAAGCCATTTTTTGAATATTGCAACAGCCTGCTCATGTCGTGGTGATTCAATGATTTCTAAATCAATTAAAAATGTTGTATCAATTCCAGTCATAAGAGCCACTCAACATTTCATCCTGGTAATCTTTATTTATCCAGTCTGATTTTTTATTTTTAAGTCCACCTACAGATAATGGTTCCCAATCATCAAATGAATCACGCTTTTTTTGGGTATTCAAATATAAATCCATTGCGGCACGAATTAAATCTGCTGTATTACAATTCTGCTGCTTAGACAACTGTTGAAAAGCCATATACTGCAATTCATCAAAATAAATTGAAACAAGTTTTTTATTAGTAACTGCCATGATTTTAATATATATATGTTCTATATATATGTCAAATATTATTTAAATGTTGGAAACTTATACTAAATAATAATATAATTCCTATAGAGGTATAAAAATGACAAAAAATCCTACTATTAAACTTGTTATCAGATGTATCTGGGGTGCAATTGCTTTAGTTGCAACCATCTGTACATTAACTGATCACATTAGTTTCCTTGGTGGAGACTGCAGACCATTCACAATGTTCTTTACAAGCTGGTCTGTTTGGATTGCAACGTTGGCTGCTGTTTCTGCTCTTGTTTCCACAATCAAGAAAGATGAAAAAACTCCACAATGGGTTAATCTTGTAAAATTCTGTGCAATTATTATGATGATTGCTACATTTGTAATTTCTGCATTCGTTCTTCCTGATAAAATCTGGAAGGCTTCTTACTGGACACTGGGAAGTGTATTTAAACATTTCCTCCTCCCAATTATTACTGTAGCAGATACAGTTATGTATGATGAAAAAGGTTCTTACAAAGTTTACTACCCATTTTCAGCACTTGTTGTACCATTAATTTATTGGACTGCTGTTATTGGACGTTTCTGCGCTGCACGAGGTTCAAACGGTGGTGCTATTCCTGCAAACCTTTGGGATCAGTATTATCCATATGGATTTACAAATATTGATAATGGACACTCTTTGTTTGGTTTAATAAGACTTCTTGCAATTATTCTAGTTGCCCTTGTCGCAATAGGCTATGGCTTTTATTTTGCAAAGAAAGAATATAAAAAATAAAAAATATTTTATGATAGATAAATAATATTGTAAAATGTTTTTTATATTTTAAACCTACAAAAAGCATCTGACTTTATGGCCAGGTGCTTTTTCTTTTAACTCTGGTAATTCTGTGCGGCACCTGTCCGTAGCCTTAGGGCACCGGTAAGCAAATGGACAACAGTTTTCCTGGGTAAGCGTAGTCCGAACTTCCTGGCTGGAATTACTAAAAGCTCCCTGGGCACCTTCGAACAAAAGCTGTGTATAAGGATGTTCCGCAGATTTGTACAAATCGGCAGCAGCAGCTTCCTCCACCAAAAAGCCTCTGTACATTACACCAATTACATCGCAAAAATAGCAGGCAACTTTTAAATCGTGAGTAATGAAGATGTAGGAAAGATTGCGTTTTTTGCGTAAGTCCTGCAGCAAATTTATAATCTGCCCCTGAATTGAAACATCCAGCGCCGAAACAACTTCGTCACAAATCAGCAGCTGAGGATTCATAATTAATCCGCGGGCAATAGAAATTCTCTGTCGCTGACCACCGCTGAACTCTGCAGGACGGCGCCATAAATCTTCTGGGGACAGACCTACTTCCTGAATAATTTTTGTACACAGTTCCAGTGCAGCTTTTTTGTTTGTCCAAAGTGATGAATATTTTAATCCGCTGGTAAGTACATTAAAAACTGTCATTCGTGGATTTAATGAACGGGCTGGATCCTGAAAAATGTATTTTACTTTTTCACGGTAAAGTCGCAGCTGTTTTTTTGAGTAAGAAGAAATATCCTGTGGCAGTTCATTTTTTTCATCGTTAAACAAAATTGAACCACTGGACTTTTTGTACATTTCTATAATCAAGCGGGCTGTTGTTGTTTTTCCACATCCTGACTCTCCGGCAATACCATAGGTCTGTCCCCGGGGAATAGAAAAGCTTACATCGTTTACGGCATAAACATTTTTTTTGTTTTTACTAAAGAAGCCGGCTTCCAGATTAAAATGTTTTGACAAGTGTTCAACTTTAATAATGTTTTCGTTACTCATGGTCAGCCTCCTGAACTTTGTAGCAGCTGTATTCTGGCTGAACACAGCTTTCCTTTGCAAAACTGCACCGTGGCGCAAATGGACAACCTGGTTCTGGATTTGCAGGATCTGTAACACGACCTGGAATTGAGCTCATTTTTTTATCTGTATAATGTGTACCAAATTCTGGCAAAGCAGAAACAAGAGCCTGAGTGTAAGGATGCTTTGGCGCTTTAAGAATCTGCTCTGGTGTTCCGCTTTCCATAATTTTTCCACCGTACATAACAGCAATGCGGTCCGAAATTTGTGCAACCAGATTAATGTTATGGCTGATGAAGATGATGGAAAGATTGCGTTCCTTTTTAAGACGAAGCAGCAGCGAAACTATCTGGGCCTGAATTGTAACATCCAGCGCAGTGGTTGGCTCGTCGGCAATTAAAAGCTCACAATCCTGGGAAAGTGCCAGTGCAATTCCAATTCTCTGCAGCTGACCGCCACTAAACTGATGAGGATATGCTTTTAATCGGCTTTCTGGTTCTGGAATTCCAACATCTGTTAAAAGCTGAACTGTTTTTTTATCTGCTTCTTCTTTTGAAATTTCAGGATTAAGAATTCTGTAGGTTTCAAAAAAGATGCTGCCAATATTCTGCAGTGGATCAAAAGAACGGCCTGGTTCCTGGAAAATCAAAGCAATTTTATTTCCACGATACTTGCGTAATTCATTCTGTGATAAAGTTGTAAGATCTACACCATCGTAATAAATGTGGCCGGTGCTTGTGGCAGTAGCAGGAAGCAATCCTGGAATAGCAGTTGTAGAAACTGATTTTCCACTGCCAGATTCACCAACTAAGCCAAGCACTTCGCCTTTGTTTACAGTAAAGTTTACGCCGCGGGCAGCGTACACTGGAACCCAGGTTGTGCCGCGTAAAACATTAAAGGTAACATGTAAATCTTCTACCCTAAGCAGCGGCTGTTGCGCTGAAGCGGGGCGTTGCGGGGTCGCCTGGGAAGATAAAGTTTCCCCGCTAGAGGGGGTAGCGGAAAACTGCGAAGCAGGTTGGAGCGAGGGGGAGACTTCCCCCTTCTTATTTATTTTTAATTTCTTAAATACTGCGTTGTATGGATCAAAGTAATCCCGGAGGGCGTCGCCCAAAAAATTGAAGGCCAGGGTTACCAGCAGCAGCATTAAAACCGGATACAAAAGCCATGGGAAATTTTTAAGGTTTGATAAGGTTGAAATATCCCGGTTGATTAATGAACCCCAGCTTACGGCAGGATCGTTTATACCAAGTCCTAAATAAGACAAGGTTGTTTCGCTCATAATAAAGCCTGGCACACTTAAGGTTATGCTTACAATCAGAAGACTGGAAATTTGAGGAATGATGTGGCGGAAAATTACTACTACAGGAGGAACCCCTTCCAGGTCTGCATCGATTACAAATTCTTCACGCTTAATGGAGTGCACAATTCCGCGAATGGTGCGGGCGCTACCAGGCCAACCTACAAGAGACAGAATTAGTGTGATAACCATGTAGGCAGTTCCGCTGTCCATTTTTGTATTCAGCAAAGAGCGCAGGAACAAAATAAAGTAGAGGCTTGGAATAAGCATAAAAAATTCAGCAAAGCGCATAATGGTCCAGTCGGTAGCGCCACCAAAGTAGCCGGAAATGCCGCCCAGAATTATGGCTAGAACCATGGAAATGAAGGTGGCTACAAAGCCAATGGTTAACGAAATTCTGCTACCAAAAACGATTCTGCTAAAAAGGTCCCGGCCTAAGTGGTCGGCACCCAAGATGTAAACCGGATAAGCATTATCTTTTGTCCCAAAAAGATGTATGTTTGCTGGAATTACACCAAGAATTTTGTAAGAGCTGCCTTTTACAAAGAATCTAAAATTGTGAATTGTGTGGGCATCCTTTACGCGAACATACTTCCAGTCAACTTTATTAATAGCTCTGTACTCCCGGACCTTGATTCCTTTTGCAGTCAGCTGAACATTTGCCGGATGATAAGTGTTGTTTTCGAAAGTTTGGGTTGGTGAATAAGGCGCAAAGAAATCTGCAAAAATCATTACAAAGTAAATAATGATTAAGAAGATTATTGATGTCATGGCCAAAGGTCTTTTTTGTAAATAGTTCCAGATTTTTTTCATGACCTTCTCCTTACTCTTTTCCGTAGCGGATTCTAGGATCAACAATTGCCAGAAGAATATCGCTGACAACCATACCAACTAAAACCAGTGCCGAAATAAACATACTGTTTGCCAGAACAAGATTTATATCTTCCTGCATAACGGCTTCGTACATTAAGCGACCAATTCCGGGATAAGCAAAAATAATTTCCAAAACCAGAGAACCGCTGAAAAGCCCCGCAAGCATATTTGCACTGCCGGTGATGTATGGATTCAAAGTGTTTCTAAAAGCGTGATTCAGGTAAACTCGTTTTTCGCTGATGCCACGAGCACGAAGGGCAAAAATGTAAGGCATGCCCATCTGATCCAGCATAGTTGCGCGAATCATTCGCATGGTTCCGCCTAAGCCACCTAAGAAAGATGCCAGCAGCGGAAGGAAAACATGATGCATGTAACTGAAGGTAAATCTGGCAGGTGCTTCTGCAAATGAAAAATTTGGATAAGCGGTTACTGGGAAAAGGCCTGTAACTGAAGCAAAAAGCTGGAACAAAATTAAAAGCAGAATTCCTGGGAAGGCGTGAAAGAACAGCGCAAAGAAAGTTGCAGCTACATCAATTTTAGTTCCGGCTTTGCTGGAAAAATAAACACCCAGCAAAAAAGAAAATGTTGTAATGAAAATCAGTGAAATAAGATTTAACAAAACGGAATTCCACAATCGACTGCGAATTAAAAAGCTGACCGGAGCTCTGGAAATTAAACTTACACCTAAATCGTGATGAACAAAAACACGGTTCAGCCATTTGAAATACTGAATATAAAATGGCTGGTCCAAGCCAAATTCGGCACGGAGAGTTTCCATTTGAGTTTGTGAGAAAACTTTATCTTCTCCCACTCCCCCTGCCCCCACCGGACTGGATCCTTTATTGCCGCCTTCCGTACTGGACAAAAGTTGCTGCGTCATCATCTGGTCTACAATATCACCTGGAGCCAGCTCCATTAAACCAAACAGGGCAAAGCCCAGCAAAAAAAGAAGAAACAACATTGTAATAATTCTTCCAGTAATAAAAGCCAGCAGCGGTGTTTTGTGCTGAAAAGCTTTCCATGGTGCAGTTATAGTTGCCTTTGATTTTTTTAAAAAAGTTTTTACATTCATAATTCTACTGTCTCAAGAAAACGTGTTCTGTATCTGTTCCGTGGCGATTGTCATAATAAACATTTGTCAAATCCCACTTATTACGAATTGCAAAGAAACTTACAGGTCTCATCAAATAAATGATTGGACACTGTTCAAGAATAAGCTGCTGATACTCGTCCCAGATTGCTTTTGCTTTATCGTGATCAATTGTATAACAGCCTTCGTTATAAAGATAATCAATACGGGCTTCCCAGTCTGTAGCTGGCACTTCCTGCATTGGATACCACAAGTGAAGGTTTCCGCCAGAAGGCCATACATTACTTCCCTGGGATGGAAAATTATTTGTTCCAAGTCCAATAAACACAGACTGCCAGTCATAAGTTCCAGTAAGCATTTCTACAACCTTCTGAAAATCAATCTGACGGATATTAACTTTAATACCAGTCTTTCCGCATTCGTCAGAAACAATCTGACCAATATCATTCAATACAGTATTTGAAGATGGAATTGTTAAATCAAACTCAACCTTATTTCCGTCCCAGTCGTACCAGAGACCATCTTTTTTTACAAAACCAGCTTTGCCCAAAAGCTCTTCGGCCTGGCTTACATTAAATCTATATTTCAAGGTAATTTCAGAATTGTAATATGGATTGGAAATTGGGAAGAACCAGTAAGTTGGCTCAGCAAGTCCGCGGTAAGTTTGAGTTGCAATTCGTTCACGATTTAAAAGACAGCTCATTGCCTGGCGGAATTCTTTTTTTGTAAACCATTTATAGAAGGGCTGATTTTTATTTATTGGATTCTGATTGAAGGACCACATAGAAGCACCCATAGAACCATCTGCATTAAATACTGTGTAATCATTGTTTTGATTATTGATTACATCCGCATATTCTTCTGGACGAGGAGTGTAAATTTCTGTCTGGCCCTGTTTGAAAAGAAGATAATCAGTATTCTTGTCTCCCACAATCTGAAGAATCATTTTTTCGTAATAAGGAATTGAAACACCATTTTTATCTTTATTCCAATAATGTGGATTGCGCGTAAAAACAATGCGGCGGGCAGGAATATATTCAGTAATATAGAATTGACCGCAGGAAGGAATTTTTGAAGGATCGTCTGCAATGCTGAACAGATTCTTTACGCCTTCTACCCCGCCTTTTTCTTTTGCAGGTTTGTAGATGAATGATGGACAAAGGCTCATGTTGGTTGCCAGAAGTGGATCTGCAACTATTCGTGGAAACTGGAATTCAAAAACTTTGTCATTTATTTTTACACAGTCAATATGAGCGTCTTCTCCGTTTTCCAGAGTAACCCATTGTTGACCATATCCACTGGAACCAAACTCAGGATCTCCGGCAATTTCGTTATACCAGAAAACAAAATCATCTGATGTTACAGGAATTATCTGGTCAGAGTTGTAATAGCTCCATACAAGACCGTCACGAACTGTACAGCGAACTGTTAATGTATTTTTTGTTGAATCTGTAAGAATTTCAAATGAACAGGCACGAGGAGTCCATTGGCGGTTGTAAGTATCATAATCAAAAAGATATTCCAGAGTCTGACTGATAATCCCGTTACTTTCCCCATCCCGCTCAGCAATTACCTGATTAAATGTTTTGGGGTCAGAAAGAATTGTGTCTTTCCAGGTTCCACCTAGTTTTCCCTCCTGATATTCTCCACCCTTCCAGGCTTTTGAAACAGTTTTAGAAAGTAATTCACTGTCATTTTTTCGTATTATGGCTTCAATTTCTTCCAGAGTTAGTTCTTCTGTTTTTGTGCACGAAAAAGCAAAAAAGGAAACAGCACACAATGATGCCGCCATGAATTTGTGAAAAATAGTCATAGGTCCCCACCCAAGATATAGTAATAAAATTATAACATAAGATTGGTGTGGTAAAAAGAGGAAGTGAATTTAAAACAAAAAGCCATCTGCAAAAAAGCAGATGGCTTTGTCATTAAGCACTGAGCTTAAACTTGCAACCGTCACAATTCTTGTTACAGAGCTTCTCGACCTTATCTGAATTGCAGGTAATCTCAACTTCTACCATGCGGCTTATTACTATCTCCTCGATAGAAACTTCAAATAAGCGGGCAAGTACCAGCAAGTTGTCGATTGTAGGAACGTTTTTTCCCTGTTCCCAAGCGTAAACTGCCTGAGGGTATTCAAATCCGAATACATCCTGAATATCGCGAACGGAAAAACCGCATTCTTTTCTAAGTGACTTAATTTTGTTTCCTGTGGATTTTAAATCAACAACAGGTTTTTGAAAGGTAATACTTCTCATAATTTTGACTCCGATTTTTAAAAACAAAAACTCTTTTATTACTATCTTTTGCAGCTACAGTTCGTAGTCCTGCATTCATAAGTGTGCGCTGAATAATGACACGCACGTGATTAATTAAAGCTGTTGATAAATCTGAATAGAAACTGACAATGTTCATGTGCATGGTCGCACTCCTTAAAAAAAAGATAATCTCCGTGCCAACGGCACCTATGGAGTTTTTGTGTCCGCGGATCAAAATCTATAAGACACAGCACCAACCACCCGGCCAGCGACTTTTTAAATGTTATATATGGAACTACTATAGCTTTTTCTAAAAAAAAAGTCATTAAACTTGTAGTTTAAAAAATTCAAAGTGCCCCTGTTTCACTCCCTGATACACTGCACCTTTTATAATTCAAGTAAACTTAAGAATTAGAGAGGTGCCCTATGAGCCAGTACGAACTTTTAATTGGAAATAAAGAATTATA
>JAEDFM010000020.1 GCA_016292805.1 Treponema sp.
GTGGAAAATACATTTATTTTGCAGAAATGATAAATAAATGGTGTTTAGAGTTTTAAGGTTCGGGAAAATCCATTTTTATTGCTGGAATTGTAAAAAAATGGGAAAAATAAGTTGGGAGAATACATTTAAAATGCAAAATTGTTTTTTAAATGGTGTGGAAATTAAAATGCTACATTTTATATGCAAATATGTTTGTAAAATGTAGCGAATATTTTGGAACTACATTTATGATGCAAAATTGAATACAAAATGTAGTCATGAAGGTGGAAAATACATTTATTTTGCAGAAATGATAAATAAATGGTGTTTAGAGTTTTACGGTTCGGGGAAATCCATTTATTTTGCAAAAGTGAATAAAAAATGTTGGCCCGAGCATGGAGCAGCGCGACAGCGGCCACCGCAGGGAGCGGATGCGAGCGAGGAGGCTGACCGTTAGGGAACTGCGGAACGCGAGTTGGTGGGGGAAGCGGCCTGAAATAATACTTTTTCGTAAATAATTCAAGACTTTTGCCCTAAGGAGATTTTCTTAAGAAATAATCTCTATATAATTTCTGGAAAGATGGGGTAAACTTATAAGTGTATGAAAAAGAATCTGCAGAAAACTTATCATTCATTGTAAAAATCTTGGAGGAAAATAAAAAATGAAAAAACTTCGCATTATTGCAGTCTTGGCTGCTATTGCAGGATTGGTGTGTCTTTCTGGATGTACAGGTTCTTTTAACGCTGCTGAAGAAGCTGCTGAAGCAAATGATGCTTCTCGTGCTGTAAATGTTAGCTGGAACAGCACTGGTTGGAATGGAGGTATGTATTACTCATTCTGGACTGATGGTGGCGGAAATGTACAGATGACTTTGAATGACGGTGGAAACTACTCTGTTTGGTGGCAGAATTGTGGAAACTTTACAGCTGGTAAAGGCTGGAATCAGGGATCATACAGAAATATCAATTACAATGCGGGTGCTTGGAATCCATCTGGAAACGGCTATATTGCTGCTTACGGTTGGACAAAAGGTTCAAAACTCGTTGAATACTACATTGTAGATTCATGGGGAAACTATAGACCAACAGGTCAGTATATGGGACAGGTTTGGTCAGATGGTGCTATGTACGATATCTATAAGACAACTCGTTACAACCAGCCATCTATTATTGGTAATGCAACCTTTGATCAGTATTGGAGTGTTAGACAGACTAAGAGACCTCAGGGAACTAACAACACTATTACTACTGCAAATCATTTTAATGCATGGGCAAGATGTGGAATGCATTTAGGAAATCAGTGGGACTATCAGATTCTTGAAGTTGAAGGATACCAGAGCTCAGGTTACGCTAACGTAACAGTTTGGTAATGTCTTGAGTTTGGCTTATTTACAATATAAATAAAAAAAGCGTCGTCGAAGATCTGGGACGACGCTTTTCTATTTTAACCTGAAATAGTTTTTTTGTTTGATTTATGCTAGAATCCTTTTGCTTGAGGTATTTATGGAAAAACTTAATGTCAAATTAATAGCACTGGATCTGGATGATACTCTTCTTAATAATGACCGCCAGATTAGTGACGAAAATGTTGCTGCTTTACAGGAATGTGCCCGTCGTGGAATTTATATTGTTCTTTGTTCTGGTCGTGCTGAGGATGCAATTTTGCCTTTTGTGCGACGGCTGGAAGTTGCCGGTTTGGAAACTGGAAAATACCTTATTGCTATAAACGGATGCAGTATTTTTGATATGCATAAACGCCAGCAGATTTTCTGTCGTAAGGTGGAAAGTGATATTCTTGTAAGAACAAATGAACTGGCGGAAGCTGCAGGGTTCAAAACTGAAGTTTATACACCTTCTACAATTTATTATGCAGAAGAAACTAAATATACAAAACTTGATGTTGATCTTTGTGGTCTTATTGGCAAAAAGGTTGATGACTATGAAGAATTCATTAAGCAGGGGTTTACTAAAATGCTGGTTCCTGGTGAACCAGATGCTTTACAGGTACTGCAAAAACAACTTAAGGAAGAGTTTGGGGACAGAGCTGTTATTTTTACAAGTAAACCTTATTTTCTGGAAATTCTTCCTCCTGATTGTGGAAAAGGTGAGGCTGTTACCTGGCTTGCCGAGCATATTGGTATTCCAAAAGAAACTACAATGGGCTTTGGTGACAGTATGAATGATGAAAGTATGTTTCACTTGTGTGGTTACGGTGTAGCAATGAAAAATGGTTTACCTTACATTAAGGAAATTGCTGATTATGTAACTGAAAAAGATAATAATAACAGCGGTATTGCTCATTTCTTATGGAAGTATGTTTTATAAATTATAAAGGCTGCCTTTCGAATTTGAAGGGCAGCCTTTCCTTTTATATTAGATTGTAACTATTAGTAAACTGTTACAACTTCGCCATTTGGATATTTTTTAGAAATATATTCTTTTACTTTATCTGACTGAAGAGCTTTTACTAAGGCTTTGATTTCTGCTTTGTTTTCGTTACCAGCTTTTACAGCAATTACATTTACATATGGAGAAGAAGAACCTTCAACAAAAAGTCCGTCTTTTGTTGCTGAAAGTCCGGCCGGAATAGCATAGTTACCATTGATAACTGCTGCATCTACATCATCAAGTGTACGAGGAAGAGATGCTGCTTCAATTTCGCGGAACTTTAATTTCAAAGGATTAGCTTTAATATCAAGTGGAGTAGCAGTGATTCCAGTTTTTGGATCAAGTTTAATAAGTCCAGCTGCTTCAAGAAGAAGAAGTGCACGGCCTTCGTTAGTAGGGTCATTTGGAATTGCGATTGTAGCTTTTTTACCAATTTTGCTTATATCCTTAACCTTGTGAGAGTAAAGAGCAAATGGTTCTACATGGATGCCACCAGCATTTACAAGGTGGTATTTCTTTTCTTCATTGAATGAGTTTAAGTAAGGAAGGTGCTGGAAGTAGTTAGCATCAATGTCACCTGATTCTACAGCGTCGTTTGGAGTAACGTAATCTGTGAATTCAATTACTTTAAGTGTAATTCCCTCTTTTGCAAGATCATCTTTAATAAGATTCAAGAGTTCTGCGTGTGGTTCTGGAGTAGCTCCAACTTTAATTGTCTGTGCAAAAAGTGATGCAGCAATAACTGCTACTGAAGCAAATGCGATTAATTTTTTCATAGTATTTCGTCCTTTTTAATATACCGATGTAACGGCATTTATTTGATTTAACAGAGACCAGGCTCCGTTTTTTAGAGATGCAATTGATTTGTGATTAGAATGGCATGCAGGAACGCATGACTCCGTTTCTGAAATTTTCACGAACTAATTTTTCAAAATAAAACTTCACTGTCATACCTCCTGCTTTGAATGTTATTATGCCTAGTAATCTAATAGGTATAATAATATTAGTCAATAGTTTTAATAAAAAAATTATCTTTTTGACATCATTTTATTTACAATCTTTGTGCCAGCAAACTGAATTAATGCTACAAGAACAATGATTACAACTACAGCCGCTAACATAATGCCTGTTCTAAAACGCTGGTAACCGTAGCGGATAGCTAAGTCTCCAAGACCACCTCCACCTAAAGTACCTGCCATAGCACTATAACCAATAAGATTTATAATAGTTAAAGTGATTCCCGATGCAACTGAAGGCATTGCTTCTGGAATTAAAACTTTATAAATAATCTGCCAGTTTGTAGATCCCATAGAGCGGGCAGCCTGAATCATACCTGGATCAACTTCGTTTAAAGCTGTTTCTGTAATGCGGGCAACAAATGGTGCTGCGGCAATAGAAAGAGGAATGATTGTAGCAGCTGTACCAATGGCAGTTCCCAAAACAAGGCGGGTAAATGGTAACAGAACAATCATAAGGATTACAAATGGGAATGAACGGAGTACATCAATAATACGACTTAAAACTGCATTGAATACTGGTCGTGGTGTAATTCCGAATCTATTTGTAATGTTTAATAAAACTCCTAATGGAAAACCAATAAGAAGGGCAAATAAAGTTGAAAGTGCAACCATAACTAATGTCTGTAAAGTTGAAGTTCCAACTAAAACAAGAATCTGATTCATTATTTATCCTCCTCAATGGCAACACCGCTTTGGCGAATGAATTCTACGGCTTTTTGTACTTCAGCTTCGGAACCAATAATATCAATAATCATAGAACCGATATCCTTTGAAGGAAGATGCTGAATTCCACCTGCGCGAATATTGATATCAACATCAAACCTTTTGCAAACCTGACTTATAACAGGCTTTCCTGTGTCTTCGTTAATGAAATGAAGCACATATTTGCCACCTTCATCTGACCAGCGGAGCATTCCTTCATTTTTGTCATCACCCTGTGTCTGGATAATGTTTTTAATGAAGTCTTTTGTAACTTCTGTTTTAGGATTTGTAAAAATATCTGAAACCAGCCCCTGTTCAACAACGGCACCGTTTTCAATTACAGCAACCTGATCGCAGGCATCGCGGACAACTTCCATCTGATGAGTAATCATTACAACTGTAAGATTCATTTTTTTCTGGATTTCTCGGATAAGGTCCAGAATGGCACCAGTTGTCTGTGGGTCCAGGGCAGAAGTTGCTTCATCGCAGAAAAGGATATCTGGATTTGTAGAAAGGGCCCGGGCAATGGCAATTCTCTGTTTTTGACCGCCACTTAAAGTAGAAATAGGTGCGTCCCCTCTATCTTCAAGACCTACCAGTTTAAGCATTTCCTGTACTCTTGTCTGGATTTCTGATTTTGGTGTACCGCAGATTTCCAGTGGATAAGCAATATTTTTTGCTGCAGTTCTTGATGAAAACAGATTGAAGTTCTGGAAAATCATTCCAATTTTTCTGCGTTGAAGAATCAGTTCTTTTTTAGAAAGATTATCAACCCGCTTATTATTGTAATAAACTGCACCTTCGTCTGGTGTTTCCAGAAGGCTGATAAGACGAACTAAAGATGATTTACCTGCACCAGATTTTCCAATAATACCAAAGATTTTATTTTCGGGAATATTAAGAGAAATATCGTTTACTGCAGTAATTGAACCGTCTTTTGTTGTGTAAGTTTTTTTAAGGTTCTCTAATTTTATTTGCATAAGGAAATAATGATAAAAAACAAGGATTTTTTCAATATTTATTGTTAAACTTATGGCTATGAATAACAGACTTACTTTTAATAAAACTGCTGAAAAATGGGAAGAATATTTACCTTTAGGAAACGGAAGAATTGGTGCAATGATAAAAACTCATCCTTGCAACGAGATTCTTCAGTTGAATGAAGAAGGAATCTGGTCGGGAGGTCCTATTGACCGCATAAATCCTGATACTCAGAAGTATTTGCCTGAAATCAGAGAGCTGGTAAAGGAAGGTAAGGTGTTAGAGGCGCAGGAACTGGGCTTTGAAACTATAAGCGGTACCAGTTTTAATGAACGGGTATATCAGACTGCCGGTGAATTCCGTGTAGATTTTTTTAGTGAAGATAATTATGGAATTGAATGCGGCTGGCCCTTACAGCATAAGGTTGTTTCTGAATCCTTAGACTCCTATGCTGCTGAATTAGATTTGGATTCTGCATGTTCAGTTGTAACCTATACCGATCAGAATGGAGTAAAATTTACCCGTAGAACCTGGATTAGTGCTGTAGATGATGTTCTTTTTATGCATGTTACTGCCTCTGAAAAAGGTATGATAAATTTCAGGGGGTATCTGGATAGAGGAATCTGGGTGGATAGTGTTTATGCGGAGAATGGAATGATTTTTCTGGAAGACAGCCATGGTATACCTTTTTGCGTTGGTGCTGGAGTTTCTGCCAGTGGTGGAAGCGTAGGAACTAAAGGTTTTTGTCTGGTAGGTGAAGGTTGTAATGAAGTTCTTTTCTATATAGATATACAGGCCTGGAAATGGAACGGAAAGCCAATTACAAAAAAGCAGTATGATAAGTCGATTAAAAAGAATTATTGGTCTGAGCAATGCAAAAATCACTTGATGAAGATTAGAAAGGCTGTTGAAAACAATGGAATAGGTGTAGCTGCCGATGCTTATTTTGCCTGGCATGTAAATGAATATAAAACTTATTGGAATAAATGTTATGTAGAAATTGGGGACAATAGGGACAGGGACAATGGGGACAGACCTCAAACAACTGTAGAAACTCCTGTTCCGGACTTATTAAAGGCCGCAGGTAGTGATAATGTTGAACTTGTAAATAAATATATTAACTTTGGTCGCTATCTTTTAATTGCCGGCAGCCGTTGTCCTGGGAAATTACCAGCTACCTTACAGGGGTTGTGGAACTGTTACATGGATCCACCTTGGGGGTCAAAATATACTATTAATATTAATACGGAAATGAATTACTGGCCTGTAAATATGGCTGGTCTTAGTGAATGTGAACTTCCATTATTTGAATTACTGGAGCGTGCCTATAACAACGGCTGTGATGCGGCAAAACGAATGTACGGTTGCCGTGGTTATGTTCTACACCACAATACAGATTTCTGGGGTGATGCGGCACCTCAGGACAGCTGGCTTCCAGGAACTTACTGGGTACTGGGGGCAGCATGGCTGGCAACTCATATCTGGGAACATTACGAATATACTCTGGATGAAGAATTTCTGGCTCGTTATTACTATTTAATTCACGAAGCCTGTATTTTCTTTGTTGATTTCTTGCAGCCTTGCAGTTTGACTGCTTCAGACGGAAAACCTTACCTTGTAATAAATCCATCTCTTTCTCCGGAAAATTCTTATGTTACAAAAGCTGGTCAGGTGGGAGCTTTTACCGAAGGCTGCGAAATGGACAATATGATTTTGGAACATCTGTTTAAAAGCTGCTTAAAAGCCCGTAATGTGCTTGGAGACCATGCTTGCAATAAAAAAGGCAAAAAATATAATTCCAAAGATTTTTCTGATTTTGAGTATATTCTTGAACATCTTAAAAAACCGGAACTAAATTCAGATGGTTCATTAATGGAATGGAATACCGAAGTTCCAGAAGTTGAACCTGGTCACCGCCACATAAGTCACTTGTATGGACTTTTTCCGGGGCACACTATTACTGTAGAGAAAACTCCACAGCTGGCAGAAGCCTGCAAAAAAACACTGGAAAAACGACTTTCTGCAGGTGGTGGTCATACAGGATGGAGCCAGGCCTGGATTATAAACTTCAGAGCTCAGCTGGAACAGGGGAATGAATCTCTGACGGCATTAACAAAAATCCTTTCCAATTCTACATTGCCTAATCTGCTGGATAATCATCCTCCATTTCAGATTGACGGAAACTTTGGAGCTTTGGCTGCAGTTATTAGAATGCTGGTTCAGTCTGAGTTTGATGAAAACGGGGAAGTTCAGCTTAAACTTCTGCCAGCATTGCCTTCAGAAAAAGCATGGCAAAATGGAAGTGTGCGGGGCATTCATATTAAGGGCGGATATATTCTGGATTTTGACTGGAAGGATGGAAAAGCCTGTAATATAAAACTGAAGCCTGAAAATGAAAGGGCTGGAAAAATTAAGGTAAATTGCGGGTTTTAGGGCGGCAGCCCTAGGCGAAGGGGTGGCGAGCAACACAGTGCGAGCCAGGGGAAGGCTTTCCCCTCCTGCATCCCTTATATTGAGATAAACCTTTTTTTTCTGTATAATGGTACAACTTAAAGAGGATTTAAAATGATTGATAAGTGGGAAATTGTAATTGGTTGTGAAATTCACACTCAGCTCTTAACTAAAACAAAGGCTTTCTGTGCCTGCGAAAACCGTTATGGTGGTATGCCTGATACTCGTGTTTGTCCGGTTTGTCTTGGACTTCCTGGTGCTATGCCACGAATTTCTAAAGGTTATGTAGAATTGGGAGCTGTTGCTGGACAGGCTTTGAACTGTCACATTGCCCGCTTTACAAAATTTGACCGTAAACATTATTTCTATCCTGACTTGGCAAAAGGTTATCAGATTACTCAGTACGATATTCCACTTTGCGACAACGGTTATGTAGACTTGCCATTCCGTTCATTCCCAAAAGATGAACAGCCAGGTGGAGCAAAATGCCGGGATAAAAACTTTATTGGTGAAAACTGTGTTGTTGAAAGCGAAGGCCAGAAATACCGCCGTGTTCGTGTAGAACGCATTCACCTTGAGGAAGACGTAGGTAAGTCATTGCACTTGCAGGGTGCTCACTCATACATTGACTATAACCGTTGTGGTACTCCTCTTATTGAAATTGTAACAAAACCTGATATGACTTCTCCTGAAGAAGCAGCTTTGTTTATGCAGACTGTACAGGAAATCCTCCGCTATGTAAAAGTTACTAACGGTAACCTTGAAGAAGGTAATATGCGTTGTGATGCCAACATCAACCTTAATGTTTGGGAAGACGGAAAGCTGTATCACACACCAATTTCTGAAATTAAAAACTTGAACTCTTTTAAAGCTATTCGTGATGCCTGTACTTACGAAGCTCAGCGCCAGCTTAAAGAATTCCAGGAAGACCGTCAGGAATTTAACCCTGGTTTTAAAGTAACAATGGGTTGGAACGAAGTTGAAGGAAAAACTGTTGTTCAGCGTACAAAGAACTCTTTTGTAGATTACCGCTTTGTTGTTGAACCTGATATTAAACCTTTCTCTGTAAGTGAAGAATTAATTTCTGCTGCTAAAGAAAAAGTAGGTGAACTTCCAGAAGCAAAACGCCAGCGCTATAAGAAGCAGTATGGTATGACTGATTTTGACGTAGAAACAATTACTTCTACTCGTGATCTTGCTTTGTTCTTTGAAGATGCTGCTCAGAAATCTAAAAATCCTAAAAAGGCTGTAAACTTGATTCTTGCTGAACTTCTTGCTGTATTGAACGAAAAGAAACAGACTATTAATGATGTTCAGATTTCACCTGCTCATATTGCAGAGCTTGCTGATGCTTTGGAAGATGGAAAAATTACTTCTAAGCAGGGTAAGGAAGTATTTGCAGAAATGATGGCTTCTAACAAAATGCCTTCTGTAATTATTAAAGAAAAGGGTATGGAAGTTGTAAGCGATTCTGGTGCAATTGATAAGATTGTACAGGATGTAATTGCTGCAAATCCAAAGGCTGTAGAAGATTATAAATCTGGTAAAACAAATGTTGTAGGCTGGCTTATGGGACAGGTTATGAAAATGTCTCAGGGTAAAGCTAATCCTAAGCAGGCTACAGAAGCTTTGAATAAATATCTTTCACAGATGTAATTTATAGTAAACAGGAAATAGATACTTATGGACTTGATGAAAAAGCTTGAAGAATGTGACAAGCGTTTTAAAGAAGTTAGTGAACTTGTAATGGATCCAGATCTTGTAAAAGATGCTAAAAAATACAAGGACACAATGCGCGAACATGGATATTTATCTGAAGTTTGTGCACTTGGTGATGAATACAAAAAAGTTCTCCAGGGAATTGTTGATGCCAAAGAAATGATTACTGCAGAAGATGATGCAGAAATGAAGGAAATGGCTCGTGAAGAATTAAAGGAACTGGAAGAAAAACAGCCAAAACTTGAAGAAGAAATTAAACTTAAACTTGTTCCACCTGATCCACTTGATGAAAAGAACATTATTCTTGAAATCCGTTCTGCTGCTGGTGGTGACGAAGCTTCTTTGTTTGTACGAGACCTTTGGGAAATGTACATTCACCTGGCTGAACGCAAAGGCTGGAAAACAGAAACTATGGAAGCTCAGGAAACTGAAGTTGGTGGTTTTAACAAAATCGTTACAAATATTTCTGGAAAATTCGTTTACGGTACTTTGCGCTGGGAATCTGGCGTTCACCGTGTACAGCGGGTTCCTCAGACAGAATCTCAGGGCCGTTTACAGACTTCTACTGCAACAGTTGCTGTATTGCCAGAAGCAGAAGAAACAGATATTCAGATTAATATGAACGATGTTCGTGTAGATGTTATGCGTGCCGGTGGTCCTGGTGGACAGTGTGTAAACACAACCGACTCTGCCGTACGTCTTACACATATTCCTACAGGTCTTGTTGTTATTCAGCAGGATGAAAAATCTCAGATTAAAAATAAGGAAAAGGCCTTCCGTGTATTGCGTGCCCGCCTCTTTGACCTTGAAGAATCTAAGAAACAGGCAGAACGCGCCGCAGCCCGCTCTAGTATGGTAGGTTCCGGTGCCCGTTCAGAAAAAATCCGTACATACAACTTTCCACAGGACCGGGTAACTGACCACCGTATTAACTACAGTGCTCACAACCTTCCTGGTTTTATGATGGGTGACATGGACGATATGCTGGATGCTCTTAACGTTTACGCTAAGGAAGAACAGCTTGCCGCCGATGTTTCAGAGCTTAATTCATAAGGTGAGAGGGGAAAGTCTTCCCCTCGCTCCTGCCGCGAGTCGCTTCACAAGTGCCAAAGCAAGCTTTACCACTTGCTCCGCTTGGTCGCGTCATCCGCTACCCCTTCTAGCGGGGACACCCCGCAACGCCCCGTTTTATGACAATTCAACAATTTAAAGCTCAAAGTATAAAAACTCTTTCACAAACTAGTCCTTCTCCTCAGCTTGATGTGGAGGTTTTGCTGGAGCACTTTTTAGGCTTTTCTAAAAGTCAGATTTTATTAAACCGTGATATTGAAATTTCAGACCATAACCTGGAACAGCTGCAGACTGCTGTAAATAACCGTTTGTCAGGTTTACCAGTTGCTTATATTACAGGTCATAAAGAATTTTACGGTTATGATTTTTTTGTTTCGCCTGCAGTTCTAATTCCAAAACCAGATACAGAAATTCTTGTAGAAAAAGCCATTAATATTATTATAGAAAAAATGGAAGCCAGACCTAATTCACTTTTGTACATTTGTGATATGTGTACTGGCAGTGGTTGTATTGGTATTTCTGTCCTTAAAACTTTAATTGATGTTTATAAAATTCCTGTTGGGCGTCTGCCAGTCATAACAATGGTTGATATTTCTGGCCCTGCCCTGGAAGTAGCCCAGAAAAATGCAGATAATCTTATACCTGGTAACGCCCGATCCCTGGTACGCTTTGTTCAATCCAATCTTTTTGAAATGGTGCCAGGCAAGTTTGATGTAATTCTTACAAATCCTCCATATATTCCATCTTCTATGGTTGATGAGCTTTTACAGGATGGTAGAAGCGAGCCTAGACTTGCACTGGATGGTGATGTTACAGATTGCGGTGAAAAATCATCTTCTACAGACGGGTTGGATTTAATCCGCCGCCTGCTGCCGGAAGCGGAAGAACATTTGAATCCTTTAGGTTCTATGATTATGGAAACTGGTGAATATAATGCAGAGTCTGCCGCTGAACAGGCTAAAGAGTTGGGCTTTAAACCGGAATTGTATAAAGATTTAGAAGGGCAGTTACGGGGATTTGTCTGTTTATAATTGAATTATATGGGGTTAAATATTAATATTAGTTATGGAATTATTAGAACAGCGAATTGAACAGGATGGTCAGGTTTTACCTGGAAATATTCTTAAGGTAAGCAATTTTTTGAATCATCAGATTGATACAAATCTTTTAGATCAGATGGGTGCAGAGTTCCATCGTCTTTATGCCGATACAAAAATCACAAAAGTAATAACAATTGAATCAAGCGGAATTGCCGTGGCGTATCCAGTTGCCAGAGAATTTGGTGTTCCTCTTGTATTTGCAAAAAAACATCAGAGTAAAAATGTTGATGAAGATGTTTATTGTGCACAGGTTTTCTCATTTACACATGGTAATACAAATAATGTTGTTATTTCTAAAAAATACATAAATAAGGATGATAAAGTTCTTTTAGTAGACGACTTCCTTGCAAACGGAAAAGCCCTTGAAGGTTTAATCAGTCTAGTAGAACAGGCTGGCGCTCAGGTTCAGGGTATTTGTATAGCTATTGAAAAAGGCTTCCAGGATGGGGGTAAAAACATTAGGGAAAAAGGCTATAGGGTAGAAAGCCTTGCAATTGTTGAAAAAATGACTGATGACGGGAGAATTACTTTCCGCAGGTAGTATTTTTAGCTTTACTTTTATAATAAATACTCCAAATTTTATGTCTCTATAACTAATATTTATATATATTTCTCTGATAGTTCATATATAATCTTATGTATAGTGGAGAAAGTATAAATTAATCCTTTTTAGCTTATATACCGATAATTAAATGATAGAGTTTACGATAGCGAATGAATGGAGAAAAGATATGAGAAAATTTTTCTTATTACCAGTTTTGTTTTTACTCTTTACAGTTACATCCTGTGTTCTTGGGCTTGGTGAAGTAATTGATATTACAGCACCTGAAATTACTTTAAGCAAAATGGAATGTAAATACCTTAAAAATGGTGAAGAGGAAATATCTGAACAAACAGTATTCACATCCACACTTTATACAAGAAAGAACGTTAAGTTTTATGGAACAGCTTCAGATAACATTGCCGTTACAAATGTTCATGTAGAAATTAAAGAGTCTGGTGATTCAGATTTTAGATTTCTTAAAAATGCAGAATTAAATGGTAACTCATGGCAAATTGAACTTGAATTACAAAATGAAGGTGCATGCTGGCTTAAATTTGTTAGCGAAGATAAAAAAGGTAACTATGGTAATAATTCTTCAAAAACAGCTTCATTTTTTGTTGATGAAAACGAACCTGTTGGAACAGGCTGGTACATTGACCGCCTTGTGAATGGAATTCAATACAATTTACAGTCAAAAGAAAAACTTTACTCTATTCTTGCATCTGATCAGCATCTTCTTGATCCACAGAATAAAGATGTTGCTCAAAATGGTGAATTTTTAATATGTGCTTCGTTTAATGATGCTGCCGGAATTTTTACTAATCCAGATTCCAATATTCCTACAACAACAATTAGTATTTTTGACGAAGATGGAAATAGAATTGCTGGTCCAATAACAGCAGAAGAAGGCAGTGGTAATTATTCTCCAAAATTTCGTATTAATGATAATGTAATTAAAAATTATAAGAATGACAGTTATGCATTATTTCAGGTAAGATATTCATCAAAAGATATTGTAACAGTTCCTTTTCCTAATGAAGTAACTGAAAAAGAAGTTGAACTAGGATGGTTTATATGGTGGCCAGATTCAGATAAGCCTCGCTGTTCAATTACTGGTTATGATAAAGATGAAACCATTAATATTTATGTAGGAGATTCTTTTAATGTAACAGTATTTGATGATGATGGTCTTGGCGGTAATGTTGAATTGTATAAAGGTGAAACGCCAATTGAATCAAAATCTATAAATAATGCAGATCGTGAAGTTTCCTTTGAAATCAAAGCTCCAGAAAATCCTGAAAAATTTACGCTTAAAATTACTGCTCACGATATTTATGGTAATAAGCTTAATATTGAAAAAAATGTAAATGTTATAGATAAATTCAACCCAACCTTAATTCTTACAAGCCCTGAAAATAATCAGATTCCAGAAGTAAGTGGACAAGATGCCAATATTGAATTTTCAGGTGTAACTCTTGATACTTCAGGATGTAATTATCTTGAATTTGTATGGGTTCCAGACAGTGTAAAAGCTGATTATGCAGGAAAAAAAGCCCTTGCAACAGAGTTGCTGGATTCTCTTAATAGACCTGATCCTGCCAAAAAAGATCAAACTTTCCACGATGAATTTGCTCCTGGTGCAACTGGAAATAGTAAATGTACAGTGTTTACTACAGAATTTGATAGTAAATTCAAAGATGTAAAACTCTGGTCTGCTAAACTTACTCCAAAAGCCAGTGAAGATAAGTTTAAACAGCATGAATTTAAATTTACAGTTTCTCTTCTTAATGATTTTGCTGCTGATAAGAATAAGGAAAAATACTTCTTTACAAGAGTTACTCGTGACGAGACTGCCTGTTCAGATTCAGAATTTAAGCTTGCAGCAGATAATATTGCTCCAGAAATTGTTCCTGTAAATCCTTCTGGAAACATGGCAATTATTGATGAAGATCAGGATTTTGTAATTAAGTTCAAAGCAAAGAAAGACAACGGTCTTTTAATGAATACAGCCAAATATAAAATAGAATATTTACCTTATGACAAAGATGATAAAAAAGAAAATTATGAAATGCTTGTTGGTCATTATGATTCAACTGAAGGAGTTTACATTGGAAACACAGTTTCTAAAGAAACTTTGAAAAAATACACAGAAAATAACAAAAACCTTAAGGTAATTCTCTACGCAGAAGATTTACTTGGCAACAGTACAAGTGCAACTTATCAGGCAATCATAAGTGCTTTGCCAAAAATTAATACGGTAACTTCTTCTGCACCGGCAAAATGTAAGCTTGGAGATAAAATTTTGATTAATGTTTCATTCTCCAAGGCTCTTTCACTCTCTGATACTTCAAATGTAAAACTTAAATTGAAGAATATTGTAAATTCTGGAAACTCAATAACAAAGGATACAATTGTATATGCTCCTATGACTGGCGGAAACAATTCTACAACTCTTGTATTTTTATACACTGTAGAAGCCGGGGATGCTTCAGACGGTCTTGAAGTTTACAATGAACCTGGCAAAGGTCCAATTGAAGGAATTGAATTAACCACTGCTCATGTGGAAGTTCTGGAAGATTCAAATAATCTTCAGTCTAAGCGCTCTGCAAATCCAATTAAAATAGACGGTACTGTTCCAAAAGCAACTGGCGTTACAATCACTACGGACGGTGAAGATGGGAACAAAAACGGTGGAATTACATATTTAAGAGCCGGTAAAACAATTACTGCAAAAGTTACTACAGACAAAGCTGTAACAGTTCAAGGTTCTCCTAAATTTGAATTAAATAATATTATTCTTGACTGGCAGTCAGTAAGTTCAAACGGAAAAGAAATTACCTTTGCTATAAAAATTACAAATGAAACAGAAGGTGCTCTTTCTTACACAGCCGGTTGTATCAGCGGAATCGACACAATCAAAGACGACTTTGGTAACAGTCTTGTTTCTTCGATTACAGCGGCAGATGCAAATGTTGTAATTGATATAACACCACCTGGAAAACCTTCAATCAAGGTTTCGGAAACAAATAAAGGTTCAGAAGGTAAATTCAACGGTTCTGCAAAATTTACAGTAACTCCTGGAACTGATGCAAATATTGCAAAAACCGAATACTCAACAGAAGGCGGACGTAATTGGAATACTTATTCATCAAAAGTAACCGTAGACTCAACATCTTCTCTTGTTGCAAGAAGTATAGACTGGGCAGGAAATGTTTCTGATTATTCTTCTCCAATTGATGTACAAATTAATAGTACTTTCCCAGATTTTACAGTTGAATGTACAACCCCAGACGGAAGATACAAGCTGGGTGAAATTCTTGAATTTAAGGTTTACTTTGCAAATGAGGTAGATATTTCTGCTGATTCAACAGCTTATATTTCTCTTTCTGCTGGAACTGGAACAATTACAAGCGAAGCAAAAGCAACAATTACTAAGGCTTCAAAAGGCGATAATGTTACCGAAGCTACCTTTGAATACACTGTAAGAGAAGGTGATGACTTTACTTTGGAAGTTAAAGCCAATGCAGTAAACCTTACAGGTATAAAAGATAAATACGGTGTTGAATGGACTTCTGAAAAAACATTAGCAGCCGATTACACACGAACAGACCTGGTTTGTGATACAGTTCTTCCTTATGTAGTTTCTATGACTCCACAGGGAACAAAAACAACACAAAATGGCTTAAACGCATACAATAACGCAAAACAGATTAAACTCACTTTCAACGAACCTGTTAGCGTAGTAAGCGGAAAAATCTACTTAAGACAAACAGAAGGTTGGGCTATTCCTCCGATGTTTACTGCTGAAGAATTCAGAAAGGTTCTTGCGGCTGTAAACGGCATTACAGTTGAAGAAAGCGGAAAAACTCTTACAGGTTCTCAGGTTCTTTATATGGATGGTCTGGAAGATGCTGAAAGTTTATACGGTTCAACGACAGGTCCTGCAAATGACCGTTACCATGGAACTGCTCAGTATGTTGGTCCATACAAAAAAATGACAAATGGGGTAGATGACTCTGGAAATCCAGACTTAAGTGTAAAATATGTTCTTGACTTTGGTGTTGATATTCGTGATTCTTCGAAATCTACTAAAACAAAGTTTGGAATAACTTATGAACCTCATTCAAGTTCTGATTTACTTACCTATCATCATTTGTCACAAGCTGGTTTAGTTAAAGTTGTAGAACCTGAAAATACAATCACAACCGATAGTATTCGTTATGTTCTTGAACAGGCAAATTATCATCAGCGTTATATGGCTGTAAACTCAAATAATGTTGAAGTAAATGGCAATGAAGTTACATTGAATTTCCCAGAAGGCTTGCTTGGGGATGACGAATTGCCTTTAGGGCGTGAATGGGAACTTGTAATTGAAAAAGATACATTTATGGACGAAACAGGAAATTTGTTCGCTCATTCGTCTACAGAAGATACCATTCTCATAAAGGAAGGTGATTATCAGACTGGTAATAATTCCTTTATGTCTGCTGGTGCTGCAAAACCTGTAATTCGTGTAGACAGATACAGTTACGGTCTTGGAATTAAACAGCCAAAATCTATTACAGATGGCGTAATTGAGTATGAACAGATTGATGTAAAATCAGTTACTTCTCGAGATTGTATTAACGGTAACGGAACTCACGTTCCTACAGCTAAGGTTGGTGTAAGAATTGACTGTGAAAGTAAAGGTGCAAAAATCCGTTACAGCAGAAGTGGTATAACAAAGAATAAAGATAATGCAACCAATTCAAGAACTGATGGCGGAGCAACTAATAACTATTCAACGACAGACCAGACTTTGCCTGCAGATCCAACAGGAGAAGGAGCGGATAATATTATTTTCCTTGCTGGAAGTGAAAATTATTTACAGTCCTGCAAGCAGTATTTCAAGGCTCAGGCTCTTTATTCTGAAACTGTAAAGTCTGATATTGCTCAGGAAGGAGTTTTCCAGACTGTTCTTAATATTAACCAGCCAAAGCATAATAGAGACGATGGTAATACAATTTATAATGCTGGTAATGGTCGTCAGGATGTTAATATTCACGGAACAACTGGCTTAAGCGGGGAACCAACTATATCTCCATTCCCGTTAAGAGACCAGAATGTTTGTTCTGCATACATGAGAAGAACTTATCAAAAAGGTGACCAATACTACTGGTTAAGTTATGAAGTTCTTGTTGATTCATGTTATTCAATGTATGTATTTGGAATGTATGCTTATGATGCCGGTGGAAATCAATTTGGTGTAAATGGATTTAAAAATGGTTGGGGAGACTGGTCTAAAAGTTATGGATTAATGAAACCTGGTGAATTTAACACTTGCCCAAATATGGAAAGTTGGACGCGTAAATCGACTTTCAATGATAATGAAATAGTACCTGATAAGAATCAGAAATCACAGGGGAGGAATAAATTATGAAAAAAATTGTTAGAAAATTCATTAAAAATACATCACTATTACTAGGTTTATTATCTATTTTCTCTTCCTGCAAAATTGGCCTTGGAGCTGCTGTAGATTTAACACCTCCTGTGCTTAAAGTTAGTTCACATTCTAGTGATGATACTGTTGCTGAAAAATTTACACTTGCAGGAACTGCCTCAGATAATGAAGCTGTTACAGAAATTACAATTGATTTTGAAGATGCAGATATTCATTATAAAATTGAGCCAGGTAATAACTGGTTTAAGAAAACAGCTTCTTCTGACGACTGGATTGAAATTCTTGAGGATACAACTAATTATTGTAAATTTTCAAATAATGTATGGTGCTGGTCTATTGATGTTGATACTGCAGATAAAATAGAAACAAAAGATGGATCAAATTATAGTTTTACCGGGCTTATAAGAGATAAAGCTGGAAATTCGGGAAAAAATACAAAAGTTGAATGTACTCTTGTTGTAGATGTAGAAAGTCCTGACGTTAGTATTCAGCAGCCTGAACTTTTAACAGGTGAATATGGTTTTGTTAAGGATGAAACTGATCCTTATATACTTGAAAATGGTAACTGTATTGCAAAGCTGTTAAACGGAAAAATTCAAATTTCTGGTCGTGTTGATCAGTCAATTTCTTTTAAAGGATTAAGAATTGATTTTGATAATGGTGAGGTTAAATCTGGAGTTAGAAAATCATCAAAAGAAAGTTCCGTTCCTGTAAATTCAATTGAAGATGTTATTAAGTTAAATGATGCTTCTTTGGGAGACTTAAATGAACCAAAAATTTATTTTTCAAAAACTCTTGAAGATTCAAATTTAAGAACCTGGACTATAACAGTAGATCCAGAAGATTTAATAAATTCCGAAAACGGAAAAGCTGATAATCTTAAAACCGGAAAACATCTTATTCGTGTAGTTTCTACCTGTTTAAGTGCTTCCAACGCATGGGAAAGAAAAATTCTTGGTTATTTTGTGTGGTGGCCAGAAGCTGATACTCCATGGATTACAGTAAGTTCCTGTGATAATAATGATGTTGAAGACGATGCACAAAAATATTCATGTTTTCCTGGATCGTTTATTTCGGGAAGCTGTCAGGATGATGACGGAATAAAATCTTTTGTAAGTACTATTTACAAAAAAGAAAACGGAAATTATGAAGCAGTTGAAAATGGTAGAAAAGAGCATATTAACTCAGATACAGAAATTTTAAAATATCTGGCATTTTCAGTTGGAGTTCCTACTGATACTGGTTCCTACAAAATAGATTTTAAAGTTATTGATGTAAATGGAAATGAACGTGAACTTACAAAATACTTTAAAACATCTGATGTAAGTGCTCCTAAACTGGAAATTATAACACCTGAAGAAAATTCCACTGCTATTCAAAATAAAGAAGGAAATATAACTTTTAGTGTAAAGGCAACAGATGATGGTGCTGTAAAAACATTGGCTCTTGTATGGCTTAACCCAGCAAAAGCAAATGATGTTTCAAACAAAATTAACTATCTTACAGGTAGTGCAGACTATTGGGGTAAAGCAGAAGAAGCCGGCTATGATGATGCTAATGGTAATAAACTTTACCTTCTTGTGGAAAATGGTTCTTTAAAGGATGCGACAGTTAGTAAAGATTTAAATATTTATTCGGATTTAGGAATTAATGGTAAAGAAAAGAAACTTTCTGCCCAGGAATTTATTTTCTACGCTAGTGATGGTATTAGTAATACAATTAAAACAATCACTCTTACCGGCGATACTATAACACCTGAACTTTCTTTTGACCAAATTAAAATTGGAGACCAGGAATATTCTCTTGAAACACCACCTACGTTTAAAAAACTTTCTGCAGATGATAAAGAGGCAAAAATTACAGGTAAGTGGAGTGATAAATTCAATTCTGATGATATAGATAATACCGAAAAATTTGCAGAGTTTACTGTAAAATGGGGAAATAATAATGCAACAGAGTTTAAAAGAGAATCTGAAGGAACCTGGTATGCAGTAGTGGTACCTCCTGCAGATGGAGGAACAATTACTGCAGTTCTTTCTGACTTTGCCGGTAACAAAAAAACTATTCAGTCTGCAGCAAGTATTGAATCTACCGACTTAAGTCTTGCCCGCATTGGTTGTAACGAAGATGATGGTGCATATACAACTGGAAAGGTTCTTAACCTTACTCTGGAATTCACAAAAAATACTGATGTTGATACAACCGCAGGAACTCCAACTTTAACATTAAATAATGGTGGCACTGCAACTTATGCAAGTGGTTCAGGAACTCCTGTTCATGTTTATAAATATACAGTTGCTGAAGGTAACGATGATGTAGAAAAACTTTCAGTAAAATCTTTAAGTGCAAACGGTGCAAAATGGTATGATAGTGCTGTTGAAAAGATAGATAGTAATGCCGTTACATTTGAAATAAATGATAATGTTGCAAATCTTGACAGTACAAGAACTATTACAATTGATAAAACAAAACCAAAAATAAAAAGCATTACATCTCTTGTAGCAGCAGGTTCTTATAAAGTGGGTTCTCAGATACCTTTAATGCTGGAATTTAGCGAAGATGTAACAATTGAAAATCCTGAAAATCTTGCATTAAATTTTGCTCATAATGGTGCTAAAACTTCAACCACTTCTGTAAGTGGTTCAAAATATGTTCTCTTTACATATGTAGTCAAAGAGGGGGATAATGCAAATCCTCTTACATTCAGTTCAATTTCTCATGATTCTGTAACTGTAAAAGACAATGCTGGAAATGTTCTTGAAAACTGGACACCTTCTTTAAGCAGCTTTGCAGGAATTGTAATTGATACATATAAACCTTCTGCTCCTTCTTTCGGAGACTGGAGTCCTGCATCTTACATAATTGATTCAGATGGAACAAGTTTTACTCTTGCTGGTGAAGCTGGAGCAACAATTGAATATTCAATTGATAACGGTGCAAGCTGGCTTCCATATACATATGGTTCAACAATTACTCTCAAAAACAACGGTAATTATGAAGTAACTGCAAGACAGACTGATGTTGCTGGTAACATTTCTGAAAATGCCCATACAAAAACTTTCACAATTGATGCTGGTGAACTTCTTACAAAAATTACAGCCAATACTCCAAGCGGAACTTATTCAACAAATACTTCTACAAAGATAATTGTAGGAAGAATTGAATTTAGAAAGGCTGTAACACTTCCAGGCGATGCAAAAGTTACATTGAATGTAAAAAACAGCTCTGGAACTGCTTACGAATGTGCAATTAATGAAACTTCAGGTAAGGAATTTACTTTTGAATATACAATTACAGAAGGGGATTATATTGATGACAATGCAGTGCTTGATGTAACTTCATTTAATTTCAGTTCTGTAAATGTTGATGGAAAACCTGTTGATATTGAAAGTTCACAGTTTGGAACAAAGAGCTTTAGAACAAACCGTAATATAAGCATTCTTACAGGAAAACCTGTTTTACAAAGTGCTGCAATTGAAGGCACAACATTGAATGTAAAATTTGACCGCCCAATTTCAAAATTAAGCGGTAACATTGTTCTTGAATATGATGATAAAACAGGAAATGAATTCCGTGTTCCAATCGTTCTTTCTGCTTCTGAATACAACGAATTGAAGTCAAATACAACGATTAGAGATTCATATATTGCCGGAACAAACGGTGCTACTGTAAGCGGTACAACACTTGTAAACGACACAACAACAAAATACATTCTAAAAACAGGTCTTACAGACGATGACAGAAACGCTGATCTTGTAGCTGCATTCAAAGCTGCAAACAAGCACAAAGTAACAATTCCAATTATTGCAAATGAAGTTTCTGTAACTGGTGATACACGTGCAGCAACAGGAGATACTCTAACAGTTGACTTAAGCGGAACTTATAAAGTTCCTGTAAAAGGTGCTGAATACAAACTTACAATTCCTGCAAAAGCTGTAACAGATGCTGTAAGCAATAAAAATGATATTTCAGACGATAAAACTGTAACAGCAGCTGGTGTTGAAGCTCCAGAAATTCGTATTGTTAAGCCTAGGTACAAGATTTACAACAAATCAAGTGGAACTAATAAAGGAGAATTAACAGATTCTAACTGGGTAAGTACGGCCTCAGCTTATGTAACTATGTCAGAAGTACAATATGCAACAATGTATATTAACTGTAGAACACCAGGTGCAGATATTTATTATACTAAGGTTATTCATACTAGTGATGCTGTAACTGTTAATGATAGCCGAACCGTAAAAGATAATGGTACTGCAGCTCAGTATACAAACAGCCGTAATACAGGCGAGCCGACAGCTCCAACAGCTATTGAAGCTTCTCAAAGTAACAAATATTCAAATTCGGTATCACTTGGAACTGCGATTACTAATTATGCTTCTGCTACTGGGTTAAAGATTGCTATTGCTTCGAAAAGTGTTAAAGGTTCTGATGTATCAGGTATCAGCTATGAATATGCAACACGTTCGGTTGTGAAATATACAATTTCAAAATATCGCAATGTAGAAGGAGCATATGATCAAACAGCAACAAAAGAAAATGGAACTGGTAATAACCTGAATTTGCATGATTTAAGACCATGGCTTATGGGTGGCGACAGTAGTAGTGGTGAAAACTCCATTGACACATTCCCTATAGCATGGTCTGATACATCAAAGTGGCAGCTTATGGATGGTAGTTATACAAATAAATCTTCTATGCATGGAAACTGGTATTGGGTAAGTTGGGATATTACAGCTACAGCTTATATTGGATTTGTAGTTGGAGATGTTCCAGAAGATGCTGCTACAATGGGCCCAAGATTCTGGGCACCTGCGGATTTCCATTGGGTTCCGGTAAAAACACGATATCCTTTGTATCCGGGTGAGACCTTGATAATGAGTTGTGACAACAATAGTGTTCATCCAATGGATGCTCCTTTAGGTTATAACTTGAAAAACAAGAGTGGGCATCGCTAACCCCGCCCAGCGATGGGAGCCCCGAAGTTCAAAAAAGAAGGATTTCTGATTTTTCAGAAATCCTTCTTTTTTGAATGAGCGTTAGCGAAGGGCGGACGTAGCGTCCGGGCGCATTTATATTCTTTATAAGAAAACAAATATTCTGCTATTTATCTGAATTTGATGTATGCAATTTCTAGAGTTTTGTACAATAATAGACTGTAATTTTAACATTGATAATCTTGAATTTACCAACTATAATGGTTTTTACCTATGGTTTAGGGATTGACAATCTATTAATTAGTGAGGATTGAATGAAATACGGTTATTTTGACGATGACAATGCAGAATATGTCATCACTCGTCCAGATACTCCAACTTCTTGGAGTAACTATCTTGGATCAACAGTTTACGGTGCTGTAATTACAAACAACGCCGGTGGTTATGGCTTCTATAAATCTGGAGCACAGGGACGTTTTATGCGTCTTCGTTTTAACTCGGTTCCAATGGATCAGCCAGGTCGCTATTTCTATCTTCGTGATATGGAAGATGGAGATTTCTGGTCTGCTTCCTGGCAGCCTGTAGGAAAACCTCTTGATCAGTATAAATCAGAATGCCGTCACGGTACTGCTTATACAACAATTACATCTGAATACAAAGGAATTAAATCTGAAACTAAATATTATGTTCCTCTTGGACAGAACTTTGAATACTGGAGACTTAAGGTAACTAACACTTCAGATAAAGCTCGTAAAATCCGTGTATTCTCTTACTGTGAATTTACAAATCAGTGGAATACAACTCAGGACCAGGTAAACCTTCAGTATTCTTTGTTCATTAACAAAGGTGAAAAAGTAGGTGATAACCTTTTAAGATACTGTTCACAGGATAACCTTTACATCCAGCATCCAGAATATGATGTTGGTGGTGCTTACATGAGTGAATGGGTTGCTTTGATTGGTACTCCAATGACTGGTTTTGATACTAGCCGGGAAGCATTTATTGGAACTTATGGTTCTTACGAACATCCAAAAGCTGTTGTAGATGGGGCTTGTACTAACTCTGAAGCATTTGGTGATAACACTTGTGGTACTGTTCAGGGTGACCTTGAACTTAAACCTGGTGAAACAAAAGAAATTATGTTGATGCTTGGTATTGACGATGCATTGGCTGTTGGTCAGAAAATCATCAACGAATTTGGTACTTTCAAACGTGCTGATGAAGAATTTGAAAAATTAGTTGCTAACTGGCATGCAAAACTTGGTTCATTCAAGGCTTGCACTCCAGATGAAGATATTAACCACACTGTAAATGTATGGGGCTTGTACAACTGTTTGATTACATTTGCATGGTCTCGTGCTGCTTCTCTTGTATATAATGGAGAACGGGACGGTCTTGGTTACCGTGACTCTGTACAGGATATTCTTGGTGTTTCTGCTGCAATTCCAGAAGAAGCTGAGGCTCGTCTTGTTCGTATGATTTCTGGTCAGTGTCAGAATGGTGGTGCTGTTCCTGTAATTTCTAAGGACTTTAACGCTGGTCACGAGAAAGCTCCAAAACCAGAGGAATTCCGTTCAGATGACTGTGAATGGTTCTTTAATGCTGTTCCTTGCTATGTTGCAGAAACTGGTAATTTTGATTTCTACAATAAAGTAGTTCCTTATGCTGATGGCGGAGAAGCTACTGTTTACGGACACTTGCGCCGTGCTCTTGAATTCAACTTGGAAAGAATGGGTGCAGATGGACTTCCTTGTGGGCTTTTGGCTGACTGGAATGACTGTCTTAAACTTGGTTACCATGGAGAATCTTTGTTCGTAGCATTCCAGCTGCGCCTTGGTCTTACAACTTATGCTGATATTTCTAAACGTCTTGGAAAAGAAGATGAAGCTGCATGGGCTTTGAAACACCGTGAAACTTTGGATGCAAATATCCAGAAAAAATGCTGGGACGGAAAATGGTTCGTTTGGGCTATTGGCGAAGACGGAACTGTTTACGGTACACAGACAATTGAAGAAGGACAGATTTATCTTAATACACAGGTTTGGGCTGTTATGTCTTCTGCTGCTACTGCTGAACAGGCTAGAATCTGTATGCAGTCTGTAAAGGAAAAACTTGCAACTCCTTATGGTTTAATGCTTTGTGCTCCTCCATTTGTACATACTCGTTCTGACATTATGTCTTCTGTTGTATTCTTGCCAGGTATTAAAGAAAATGCAGGTATCTTCAATCATACTCAGGGTTGGGGTGTAATTGCAGAAACTATGCTTGGTAACGGTGACCGTGCTTACGAATATATAAAAGCTGCAATTCCTGCTGCTTACAACGATAAAGCAGAAATCCGTCAGAGTGAACCTTATGTAATTGGTCAGACAACTTACTCAACATTCTCTAAACGCCCTGGTAATACAAGAGTATCTTGGCTTTCTGGTGCTGGTACATGGTCTTACTATGCAATTACTCAGTACATTCTTGGTATTAAACCACAGTACAACGGTATGCTCTTTGATCCATGTATTAAATCAGACTGGGACGGATACACTGTAGAACGCCGCTGGAGAAACATGAACATTAAGATTGAAGTAAAAAATCCACAGCATGTTTGTAAAGGTGTAGAATTCGTTGAAGTTGACGGAAAACGGGTAGATGCACCTTATGTACCTGTAGAAATGATTAAAGATGGTTCTTCAATCGTTGTTCACATGGGAAAAGATGCAAAGGTTTACGAAGCTGAACGTGTTTAATTGAGTTTAAATAAAACTTTTTATTAAAGACAAGGGGTTTCTCTGATTAGAGAAACTCCTTTTTTATTTTTTCATATTCTGTGTTATAATTTTTGTATCATTTAATAAATTATGGAGAAGTTATGAAAAAAAAAGTTTTAAAACTCGCCGGAATGCTTTCTGTTTTCCTTTGTTCACTTTCGTCGTGTAAAACTGGAGCTGATGCTCCTAGTGTGGAAATTCCCAAAAATACAGATAATTATCGTTTTTATCAGCCAAAAGATTCTGCTGATACAATTTTTTGGGAAGATTTTGAAGGTGCTTATCTTAAAGCAAAAAATGAATGGGAAGCTGTATCCGTAGAATTAACAAGTTTAGCTAAAATCAGAGAAGATTTGGTTGCTGAAAATGATCCTAAAAATTCTGATATTTATAATTCATTGTTTGATAGAAAAGATTCCCAGGTTGCAGCTGTAAAGACAGATAAAGTAGGGAAGTCTTCATTAAAACTAACTGAGTTAAATATTACAGAAAATTGTTATCTTACCTTTAAGTATTTTTTTGTTGCACCTGAGGATGTTTCATTTAAAGTTTTATTGAATGAAGCTGTTGTCTTAAATGAAAATGGTGTAAATAATGGTACTTGTTTTATAGTAAAAACATTTAGTGTAGAAGTTCCTGCCGGTACAAATAAAATTACTTTCGAAACTGATAATGAAAATGGAATACGCTTTGTAAAATGGCCTAACGCTCTCTTTATTGATGATATTTCTCTTGTAAAAGATAAGGTTTCATCTTTGTTTATTACACCAAAGACAAATCAGAAAACATGTTTGGAATGTTCTACTGGAGATAAAGTTCAAGTAACCGCTTATCCTGTTCGTGCTGACGGAACTGTTGTAAAAAATGCTGACATTAATTTTTCTTCATCAATTGGAAGTGTAGAATATAAAAAAAATGAGTTTGGTGGTGGATATAAAGGCTACTTTATTCCATCTTCTGCTGGTTCTACAAAAATTACTGCAACTTGTAATGGTGTTACTGCAGAATCTGGTGAAATTACAGTTTATGAAGATAAATTTAGTGAAAATGACGGTGCATGTACAATTGGCGGAGTAACCTATAAAGGAATGATTACTGACGATGGAACAGATCTTAGTAACTATAATCCAAACCCTTCAATTTGTAATGCAAGAATAGATTTTGAATATCCAAAAACAGATATTGTAACTGCTGATGGTTTTGTTCGCCTTAAGGGAACATTTACGTCTTCTTCTTTAGAATTTAGTAATACAAATAAGGTTGTTATTTTTGTAACTGACACTAATGAGGACCCTAAAAAAATGCTTCAGACAACTTATATTGTTGATAAAGACTTTGATCTTAGAATATGGCTTCCGTTTGGACAAGAACATGAAATTCTTGTTCTTCCTGCAGAGGTTTCATATCATACTTATGGTGACAACTGTGAAGGTGACTGGACAAGCTTGAGCTGGAAGAAAGGTTGCTTATACTTAATATCAGCAACTAACACTCATAAACATACAGAAGCAGATTCTGGAGCTGAAGATGGTCGTTTTGTATATCCGTCTTTTGACTGCCAGAGCGACAGCTATCTTATTCAGAATATTACAAACGAAGTTCTTTCTGTTTTACCAGCAGATTCTTCTGATAATGTAAAAATTCAGGCAATTCACGATTACATTATTCAGAATTGTTACTATGATGATGCTTCTATTGAAAATAATGGTATATACAGAAAAAAACAGGATGCTGTTTCTGTTGTAAATAATGGAACTGCTGTTTGTGCAGGTTATACAGCCCTTACAGCTGCAATGGCCCGCTATGCTGGTATTCCTGCCCGTTATATTACTTCTAAGGAAATTAACCATGCGTGGAACCATGTTCGTATAGATGGTACATGGTACTTCTGTGACACCACATGGGATGATTATGATACAGATCCTAATTCACCTAATGTATATTACGATTACTTCCTGCTTACTGACTTCAGTGGTATTAGAAATGATCATAAAAATGATTGGGTTATTGAATCCCGTACTATTGTTCCAGAAAATGTAAAAGAACCTGAATTGCCATTCCTGGTAAGAGAAGGTAACTGGTTCTAAAAACAAAAAAAAGACTGTAGATGAACTTTTAGTGTTACATCCACAGTCTTTTTTATTTAACTAAAAACTTGTATTTAAAAACTAGTCTAAACAAGAATCTAAATCTTTTTCAATCTGTTCACGATCAAGGTGCTGACCAATTACTACTAATTTAATCATACGGTCACCAACTTTTTCATCCCAGTCCCGGCGCATTTCTGGTTCCTGAGCAAGAACTTCTTCCTGTTCTTCTTTAGAACATGCTGCAAGCCAGTTTCCAGAATAGCCAGCCTGAATCTGACGACCAGAAGTTTCAAGAACGTAAGCCATTTCTTCTTCGTCGCTGAACCAGATTACACCTTTAGAACGGATAATGTTTCTAGGCCATTTTGCAGCATACTGGTCAAGTTTCTGGCGGTTAAATGGACGTCGGCGATAGTAAACAAATGAACCAATTCCATATTCATCTTCGCTTTCGCCTTCATGTTTGTGTTCATGGTGGTGATGGTGACAATGTTCATCACATTTGTGACCTTTTTCTCCATGTGCAGGATTGTGGTCGTGATGTTCATGTTCGTCGTGGTCATCATCGTCATCGTGATCATTCATATGTTCATCGTGTTCTTCAAGTGCTTTTACCCAACCTGCAGAAGCATAAACTGTTTCAAAATCAAAACGGTCTGTTCCAATTATATCATCAACAGAAACGTTACAGTGGTCTGTTTCAATAACCTTTACAGAAGGCTGAATTTTATTAATTACAGCACGAACTTTTTTCATCTGGTCTTCTGTAACAAGGTCCTTTTTGTTGATAATAAGTGTAGAACAGAATTCAATCTGCTGGATTAAAAGAGATTCAATATCTTCCTCTGCATCTTCAGCATCTTTGTTCTCATAAGTATTAACAAGTGCATCACCTGCACCAAATTCGTCAACTAAACGGCTAGCATCAACAACGCCAACAACGTTATCAAGTTTACCAATTTCAATCTGTTCAATAGCCTGAGCAATAGGCATTGGTTCACAAACACCAGAAGCTTCAATCATTACATAATCGTATTTACCTGTTTTCATAAGGTTTTCAATACCAGTAACCATGTCTGATTTTAATGTACAGCAGATACATCCGTTTGTAAGTGGAAGAATACTGTTTGTGTCTGTAATGTTAGCTTCCTTAGAAATAAGACGTTCATCAACGTTTACTTCACCAATATCATTTACAATAACAGCAACTTTATAACCTTTCTGGTTTGTTAAAACTTTATTTAACAAAGTTGTTTTACCGGCTCCAAGATAACCACAAAGAAGTGTAATAGGGATTTTTTTAGCCATTTAAAGTCTCCTAAGAGTAGGCAAGATTGCCTTAAATATTTACATACTAAATATATAAAAAAAAGCGATAAATGAACAGAAAAAAAACAGAAAAATTATATCTGTGGTATAATGTATATTATATATGGCAGTTCGAAAGAAAATTGGTCTTATCACTATATACCCGGAAAATGATTATCAACAGAAAGTAATGTCCAGTGTGTTTGCACAGTGTGAAAAATACAATTATGACGTAGTTGTAATTACTCCTATGGTGCAGGTGGCTAATTTTTTTAAAGACTATCTGAATGGCGAACTTAATATCTATAATTTAATTAATTTTGATTATCTTGATGGTGTTATTGTTACTCCAATTCCAATGACAGAAGATCGCATTACGACTGTAATTGATTCTTTACTGGAAAAGTTTAAAAAGGAGTGCAAAAAGCCTGTCGTTTCCATTGACTTGCCATTTGGTGATTATCATACAGTTTATACTGACGATTCTGTTGCCTTTGAAGAAATAACAAATCATCTTATAGAAAAACATAACTGTTCAAATATTTCTGTTCTTACAGGAATGAAAAATTATGCTATTGCAGAAAACAGAGTTGAAGGAGTTCGCAGGTCTATGGAAAAACATGGCCTTAAGTTGGATTCCAAAAAAATTGTTTATGGTGATTTTTGGTATACAAGCGGTGAAGCACTTGGTGAAAAAATTGTTTCTGGAAAATTTAATCCCGGAGATGCTGTGATTTGTGCTTCTGATCATATGGCTATTGGGCTTACAAATTACCTTCAGGATAATGGAATTAATGTTCCACAGGATTTGATTGTAACAGGTTACGAAGCCATCAGAGAAGCTATTTTGAATAATCCTCCAATTACATCTTATTATGCTGATGAAGACCGTACGGCAGCTCTTGCTGTAAATTATCTTCACAGTCAGCTGGAACCTAAGAAAAAGGAATTGGTTGTAGAACATGCTGGTATAAAAAATCTTTGTATTGGTGCAACCTGCGGCTGTTCGGAAGATTTAACATACACCCGTGATCGCATTGTAGAAAATGAGTATTTACTCAATAAAAATACTACAGAGCATAGAAGGGGAGTTAATCCTGAAACTGATATTGGTATTCTTCTTGAAAGCTATATGTCAGAAATCCTTACAGCAACTCCAACTCCAGAAATCTGTCTGAATAAGATTTATGAATTGATTTATCTTTTAAAACCTTATGGACATTTTTATTTGTGTTTAAACGAAGACTGGCTTAATACAGATAATGACAGAACCAAGGGATACGCAGATGTAATGAATCTGGTCATCTATTCTGATATGGAGAAGAAGCTTCACGGTTATTCAAATCATGTTTTCTTTGGCGAAGGAAGAACTAAAGCTTTTAAATTATCAGAAATGCTGCCTGCATTAAAAAGTGGGGAGTTTGAAAAGCCTCAGGTATTCTACTTTGTTCCTGTTCATTTTAATAATATAGCTTTAGGCTATGCAGTTTTACAGAATGATTTGTCTCAAAAAAATAAAATCGGCGCTTTTTACCGTAATTATATCCGTAACATAAATAATGCGCTGGAAATGGCTCGTGCCAAAAATCGTATTGAAAATATGTCTGAACATGATTTGCTTACAGGTTTGTTGAATCGTCGCGGTATGGAAAACCATCTGGAAAAAATGATTGCTGAGGCTAAGCCTGGTTCAAAATATCTGGCAATTGTTGTTGATATGGATGGGCTTAAAATTCTAAATGATTCGTATGGTCATTCTGCTGGTGATACCGGTCTTATTGCAATAAGTGAAGCTATGAAAGCAATTACCGAACCTGGCGAAATCTGTGTTCGTGCTGGTGGTGATGAATTCTATTTAATTGGAATTGGAAAATATACAAAAAAATCTGCAATGCAGAAAATTGATAAATTTAATAAAGTTCTGGATTTTCTGAATGAACGGAAAAATACAGTTATGCCTGTAGGGGCAAGTATTGGTTTTTCAGTAGAAAGCTTCGCTTCAACCAAATCAATTGATAAAGTAATTGAAATTGCTGATGTTAATATGTATTTGGATAAGCGAACAAAGAAAATAAAACGCTAATTTTTAGTGAGGTTTTTATGGACGCATCAAAATCTCTAATTGTTGTTTACGATGTTGTAACTAAATCTTTTATGTTCCCAGAAGATATTCTTCCCGAGGATAAATTTCTTTTTGAATGTCATATAGATCAGATAAAAGAAGATCTTGAAGTATATTCTAAATATAAAGCTCCTATAGCTTATTTTCTTGAAGTTGCTTCAGATGATATTAAAGATAAAATAAAAAACTTTATTATTGGATTTGTTAGTGCAGAACCCTGGCGAAAAATTAATATTGTTGTTACTGATATTTCGGTTCAAAAGGCTTCTACCCGTGAGATGCGTTATTTGATGGATTTTGATTCATTAACAGGTTTGTATAATAGAGATTCCTTTACCCGTCGTGTAGATATTACTCTTCTTTCTAATAAAGAGAAAAAAGAAGATGGTAAATATGCTTTAGTTTACCTGGATGTAGTACAGTTTAAAGCCGTAAATGAAATTTTTGGACAGATGACTGCAGATTCTGTTTTACAACACATTTCTACTTCTATCAAAAATCTTGTAAGTGACAGAGGATTTGGCTGTCGTATTGGTTCTGATAGATTCTGCTTGTTTGTAGAAAGTTATGGTCAGGCTTTGGAACAAAGTCTTCAGATTTTGCTGGAACAGGTTGCAAATTACATGAGCACATACAGAATTATCTGTAATATTGGTGTTTATGTAACTTGTAAAGAAGAGCTTACAGCTCAAGAAATGGTGGGCCGTGCAATTCTTGCTCAGAATGTTGTAAAAGGTAATGTTAAGGAAAAAATAAATTATTACCGTGACGAAATGCGTAAAGATATGCTTACAGAGCAGGAAATTACTGGCCTTATGAATAATGCTCTAAAGAAGGGTGAGTTTGTGGTTTATTATCAACCACAATATGATCATTCAACTAAAAAATTGATAGGTGCAGAAGCTCTTGTAAGATGGTTTCATCCAGAAAAAGGAATGATGAGTCCTGCAACTTTTATTCCAATTTTTGAAAATAATGGTTTTATTACAAATCTTGACTTGTATGTTTTTGATAATGTTTGTGGATTTATTGAAAAGAAACTAAAAGAAAATGTTGATATAGTTCCAATTTCTTCTAATTTTTCTCGTTACGATTTATTTGATCCTGATTTTATTTTTAGGCTTGAGCATATTAGAAAACGCCACAAGGTTGATGCAAAATATCTGCGCATTGAAATAACTGAATCGGCATTTGTTGGAGATAGTAATTACATAAATTCCCTAATCAGTAAGCTTCATAATTATGGGTATGTAGTAGAAATGGATGATTTTGGTAGCGGTTATTCATCTTTAAATACATTAAAAGATATTGATTTTGACATCATTAAACTTGATATGAAGTTTCTTCAGGAAGAAATTAATACCAGCCGTGGTGGGGCAATTCTTAGCTCTGTAGTAAAAATGGCTAACAGGTTGAATCTTCCAATTATTGCAGAAGGTGTTGAAACCCAGGAGCAGGCCGATTTCTTAAAGAGTATTGGAAGTGATTATATTCAGGGATATTTCTATTCTCGTCCATTACCTGAAAGTGATTTTGAAAAGCTTCTTTGTTCTAAACAGTTAGGTTCTATGAGTATGCGTCAGATTCTTTTTGACTCTATATCCGATGGTGTCTGGAATCCTGCATCTCTTGATTCATTGATTTTTAATTCTTATGTAGGACCTGCTGCTATTTTTGAGTATTCTAATGGAAAAATTGAATACAGTCGTATCAATAAAAAATATCTTGAAGAAATTGGAATGAGAGAAAGTGAGCGGGAAATTCTGTTGCACCAGAATCCTCTTGATACATTAAGACCAGATGATAAAAAGAAATTTATACAGACTATTGAAAATATTATTTATGATGGACAAGAACGAAGAATAGAAACCTGGCGTAAGGTAACTTCAAAATCTTGTGGAACAGCAACTCTGTGTATTCGTTCTGAATTACAGCTTTTGAAAAAAAGAAAGGATTTCTGTCTTTTGTTTGCAAATATCAGAAATATTACAACAGACCGATATACTCAGCTGGATCCTTGCGTTTTAGATGAAGCAGAAACTTATCATTGGGAATATGTGGTTGATACTAAAGAAATGTTCCCTTGTAAACGCTGTATGCAGGATTTAAGCCTTCCAGACCGCCTGGAAAACTATCCGGAGCCATTGATTGAAAACGGATTCTTCCCAAGTGAAATTGCAGACCAATATAGAAATATGATGAAAGAAATTGATGCTGGAAAAGTCAGTCACCTGGAGTGCGTTTTACCATTAACTCAGGACAGAGTTCCATACATGGTAAAATACGATGTAGAATTTAACAGTTTAGGCAGACCAGTAAAAGCTTACGGATCTGCCTCACTTCATAAAGAATAGTTCTAAAACCTATTTCGCACTTTTCTTATAGCTGGCGCGAATTGCTTCGGCAAAAAGTTTATTCTGGTCTGTGCGTTCTGTAACAGAGAACTGTGGTTTGCCATCAGTTTCAGATACGCGGTAAATGTGCATTGGATCTGTGCCATAGGCAGGACTATCTGGATTGTTCAGGTACCAGTCTAAAACAGCTATAAAACAGAGTGTGTATTTAAGCAGGTTTGCGTTAGTAGCAGAAGTGTTTGCAGTTTTGTTCTGTGCTCCTAAAAGTACATCAAGTCGCTTAGAAACTTCATTTGTAATATCAAACTTATAATGTTCCCATGGGTTTTCAAGTAATTTAACCATACCTTTTGTTTTTGCAGCAGCATCACATTCATTTACTGCAAGTGTAAGATACTTGCGGGCATAGTCTGTTCTATGGAATAAAGGACGATATTTGCTTTCATCTGCAGGATGTTCCAAAAGCAGCTGGTCAAATTTAAAGTTTGGAAGATAGTGATATGTTGTCTGCCATAGTAATGATGTAATTGTTTTTTTACCAATGTGAGACTTATCAAAATCTGGCTGAGAATAAATATTATTTACTAAATCCTGCAAAGGTGAGCAGTATAAGCGGCCAAATGTGTCTTCGCGGTATGCAGACCATTCGTCAATAATAGACTGTATGCTGTCCGAACCCTTTTTTTGTGCATCAATTTCAACAAATCTGATGTTTCTGCAGCCCTGTAAACAGTCTTCAATAATTCTGTGTAAAACTGTAATAGTCTGAACAGGATTGTCTGGAGAAAGTACATTGAATCCGTCTTCAAATTTATAGATTGGCTGGAAATATGGATATAAATCTGGATGTTCATCAAGTTTATCAAAGCCAGCGTCTGGGAAAAGCTGTGTAAGAAGCTTTAATCCAGTGATTACAGATGAATCCTTAATACCTTTCTGTGGAGGTGCTGCTTTTGGTTTCTTTTCTTCTGGTGCAGATGGCTTTTCCTTATCTGGAAGAAGAAGGTCAAATTTGTGAAGACCTACGAACTTAAGAATATCCCCAACCTTTGTGTTAAAGAAAGTAGGGTATGGTTCAAAAGTGTCTGAACACATACGCATTAAGAGAGGATAGTTCTTTTTGATGATTTCTGTATCAATAAAGAGCCATTCTGTAATTGCCTGTTTTGCAAAGCCTGAAAGTTTTTCTTTTGGAGCATCTGGATATGCTTCTTCATCATTGTAAATTTCTTTTATAAGCTTTGGAATTTTGTTACTGCCAAAATAATAAACCCCAATAATAGGTTTATAAATTGCACGAATATATGGAATAAGGTCTGCAACAAGCATGGGAGCTGGTGCACTTTGTAAATTAATATGTTCAACTTTGATTGACTGCATTGACCAGCCGGCAATTGTTCTTAAAAACTTAAATTTAGCTTCTGGGCCATTTGCAATTTTTGCTTTGTAAGTTGCAGGTGCAATCTGAATGAGTGTTTTTACAACAGTAACAAAAGCTTCCATATGTTCCATTTGCTGTTTCATGGAATATGTATAAAAATCAAGATTGATTCTTTCTGTACCGTTTTTCTGGAAAGAGCGGATAAAGTTGAAAAGTCCATAGTTAGGTTTGATTTTATACTCAGGAGCCATCATAAGTTTATCAATGGCTGCAGCTGCTTTTTTAGAAATATTAGGAAGCTGTTCCCGTTTATATTTTCCTGAGCGTGGTGCAATACCTGCGTTAGATGAATTTGAAGCAGAACCAGATGAAGAAGATGTTGTGTTTCTCATAATACGTCCATTTTTGTTAGAGTTTGAATTTCCAGAACCTGAGCCAGTGTTGTTAGAAGATCTTTCATACATGATTTCTCCGCCAAGTTTTTTTGCCATGTCTGCAGCTTCTACATCTGAAAGATCACCAATGTTTTTTCTGGTATTATCCAGAGTTCCTGGTGCCCAATCGGCTGTTTTTATTGTCTCGTCGCTCATTAACTATTCACTCCTGACATTTATTACATACGCAATTTGCTACTATTCATTATACCCCGAACTCCCTTAAAAGAAAGTTTTTCTCCTTCTTTTGTAAGCAAAGTTCCTTCAAATGTTCCATATATAGTAGTTGAAGTTCTTCTGATTGCAATTATATTTATGGTCCTGTCATCTTTGGAAAGTGGGCTAAAGGTTAAATCTACCATTCCTTCTGTATCCTGGATAATCCATGTGTCTGATTTACCAAAAGGATGTGTAATGTATACAGGTGGAAGAGCTGTCTGCTGGCCATCGACTGTAAGAATATTTTCATTGTACGAATCAGCATTTGCCGCATCCATATTTGAAGTTTTAAGATGGAAAATTATATCCCTGCCTTTAACAGTTCCTAATCCTACACAGAATTTTGCTCTTGAACGGAATTTGTAGTAGCAGCGGTTTATAATCATTGCTGCCAGACCGTTGGAATCCTGAGCACTCTGTCCATTCAGTTCAATTTTGCCCCTGATAGACATACTGTTGAACCAGGTAGCTGAACATCGTGAACTTGCAGGTGAAGGATTTACAAACATAGCATCAGTATGATTTTTATCATTCATCATGGCCATGCAAAAACCTTCTGCAAAAGGTCGTGCTTTATCACCTTTTACACGGAACATAAATGCTGTGTGCTTGTGATTACGCCCCCAGCTTATTTTTATATGACGGTTTTTATTGTAACTGGCACAGCGGGCTTTGGATGTATTGTTTGGTACAAAACGGCGTGGATTTGCCATAAAAGTATGGTATACATATTTTACGCCAGTCTGTTTATTCCAGAAGATTAATTGACCTAAGCCAAATGCTTTAAAATCATAGAACTCTGTCATTCCAATATAATCTTCTAAAGAGAAAACATAATTCAAAGTACTTTTAATTCTAACTCGCGAAAGCAGAGAAGGTAGTGGAATGCCGGCATAAGGAGCTCTCATTCCTCGGATATCTATTATTGGAGAAACACCACTATAAGTTCCAAAGGCTGCTTTGCCATTGGTAACAATATGTTCAGGTGCCTGCTCAAAATTTCTGTTATACATACTTCTATTATAATAGAAATAAAGTTAATAAGTCTATTAAAGAAATATGAAGTAAAAAAAAGGTTTGATTTATAGAAATAGAGGTTATAATTGTCTTATCATAGTTTTACATTTTTTTAAGTGGAGGAGCATTTATGGGTATTACAGCATTTTCATTAGGCGCCGCAGGAGAAGTAACTGGTTCAAAACATGTGTTTGAAGTTAATGGTCGCTACTATATGGTTGATTGTGGTTCATTTCAGGGGAAACGCAAGGAGTCTGACGAAAAGAATAGAAATTTTGATTTTGATATGGAAAAACTGGAAGCCGTAATGCTTACTCATGGGCATTTGGATCACTGTGGATTATTACCGGTTTTAACCAGAAAAGGGTATAAAGGGAATATTTATGCAACACCTGCAACCCGAGATATTGCAAATCTTGTAATGATGGATTCTGCCCGTATTCAGGCACATGACTATGAATTCCTCTCAAAACAGGCCGCAAAAAAAGGGGAGAAGTTTACCTGGAAGCCATTATATGATGAAGGTGATTGTATAGAAACTGCAAATCAGATTGTATCCGTTTCTTATAATAGAAAAATGTTTATTTCTCCAGATGTTCAGCTGGAATTTTTTGATGCAGGTCATATTCTTGGGTCTTCCTTTGTAAATGTAACAGTCAATCCTAATCCAAGAGAGCCTGAAAAAGAAACCCGCATTCTTTTTACAGGTGATATCGGTCGTAAATGTAAGCCAATCATTCGTAATCCTGCAACAGATATGCCTGCTCCTGATTATATTTATCTTGAATCAACTTACGGAAATAAACTTCACGATAATCATGCTCAGTCTATGAAGGATCTGGAACGCATTGTACGGGATGCCTGTGCTAAAAAAGGTAAGATTATTATTCCTTCATTTGCCATAGAACGAGCTCAGGAACTGGTATTTTATTTACATCTTCTTACAGATCAGAAAAAGATTCCTGTGGTACCAATTTATGTGGACTCACCAATGGCAAGTAATGCAACTTCAGTTTTCCGTGTGCATCCTGAATGTTATGATGAATCGGTAAATGAAGCCTTCCTTAAGCATCATAAGAATCCTTTTGGATTTAATTCCCTTACATTTACAACAAGTGTAGAAGATTCAAAGGAATTAAATAAAAAAGAAGGACCAATGATTATTATTTCTGCAGATGGTATGTGCGAAGCCGGTCGTGTTCTTTATCATCTTGCTAATGAAATCAGTAATCCTAAAAACACAGTAATGATTGTTGGTTATATGGCAGAAAACACTTTAGGACGTCGTATTTTTGAAGGTCAGAAAGAAGTTACAATTCTTGGTGATAGATACAAGGTAGAAGCTAAGATAGAACGATGTAACGGCTTTAGCGCTCATGCAGATTATAATGAAATGATTGAATGGCTCAAAGAAATTGATACCAGCAGATTAAAGAAAATATTCCTTGTACACGGTGAAAAAGATCAGCAGGAAGGTTTTAAAAAGCATTTGGCAGAAGCCGGATTTAATGATGTAGAAATCGTAGCTGGCGATAAGGAATATAAACTGCAATAAGTGTAATTATTTTAACGAAATTCTATTGATTTTTTACTTATTTGTAATTATTATAATATTGTAATGATTACAAATATATAAAATCATTACATGGATAGTGGGTTAGAGTGAAATTCTTCTTGAAGAAAGAACTTCAATTCATTATTATAAAAATCTCCAATGGGAAAGTTTTTCCCGCTTCTTTTAAGTTTTCTTAAAGGAAAATTGGACAAATATATATAATCCGAAGGGAATGAAAATGAGTACCCTTTGGAAAGAAGGTATTTTTATGGCTTTAAGACCAGAATGGGAAGGATTTAATCCAAAAGGCGCATGGACATCAGAAGTAAATGTTCGTGACTTTATCCAGGCTAACTATACTCCATATGATGGAGATGAATCATTCTTAGCAGGACCAACAGCTGCAACAAACAAATTGTTTGACGAACTTCAGAAGTTGCAGAAAGCAGAACACAATAAAGTTTCTAAAGGCTTAGACGGAAAAGAAAGAACTGGTGTTTTAGACCTTGAAACAAAAGTTGTTACAGGCCTTACAGCTTACGGTGCAGCATACATTTGTCCGGAAGGAAAAGATCTTGAAAAGGTTGTAGGACTTCAGACTGATAAACCTTTAAAACGTGCATTTATGCCTTACGGTGGAATCAACATGGCAGTTCAGTCGTGTGAAATGTACGGTTATGAAGTTGACCCGGAAATCAAGAAAATCTTCACGGAATATCACAAAACTCATAACCAGGGTGTATTTGATGTTTACACTCCTGAACACAGAGCTGTTCGTTCAGCACACATTTTAACAGGTTTACCTGATACTTATGGACGCGGACGAATCGTAGGTGATTATCGACGAGTTGCTCTTTACGGTATCGATTATCTTATTCAGGAAAAACAGAAAGATTTTGCAAATATTGGTGACGGAACAATGACAGAAAAAGTTATCCGTCTTCGTGAAGAAGTATCAGATCAGATTAATGCTCTTAAAGGCATTAAACAGATGGCTTCTCTTTACGGTTACGATATTTCTAAACCTGCTAAAAACGCACGGGAAGCATTCCAGTGGCTCTACTTTGGTTACCTTGCTGCAATCAAAACTCAGAACGGTGCTGCAATGTCTGTTGGTCGTGTTTCAACATTCCTTGACATTTACATTGAAAGAGATATTAAAAATGGAACTCTCACAGAATCAGAAGCACAGGAACTTGTTGACCATATTGTAATGAAATTCCGTATGGTTCGTTTTGCCCGCATTGAATCTTACAATCAGCTTTTCTCTGGTGATCCAATTTGGGCTACACTTGAAGTTGCAGGTCTTGGTCAGGATGGTCGTTCAATGGTTACAAAAAATGACTTCCGTTTCCTTCATACTCTTGAAAATATGGGGCCTTCTCCAGAACCAAACATTACAGTTTTGTATTCTAAGAGACTTCCAGAAAATTTCAGAAAATATGCTGCAAAGATTTCTATTGACACATCTTCAATTCAGTATGAAAACGATGATGTAATGCGTCCAATTTGGGGTGATGACTATTCAATCTGTTGTTGTGTATCTGCAACTCAGACTGGTAAAGAAATGCAGTTCTTTGGTGCACGTGCTAACCTTGCCAAAGCTTTGCTTTACGCTTTCAATGGTGGTAAAGATGAATGTCTTAAAAAAGGTATGCAGATTGGTCCTGAATATGCTCCTATTACAGCAGATGTTATCGATGCTTCAAACTATAAAGAAGTAGAAAAGAAATATCTTAACATGCTTGAATGGCTTGCAGGTGTTTATGTAAATGTATTGAATGCAATTCATTATATGCACGATAAATATTACTACGAAGCTGCTGAACTTGCTCTTGAAGATACAGATGTAAAACGAACATTTGCAACTGGTATTGCAGGTTTCTCACATGTTGTAGATTCACTTTGTGCAATGAAATACGCAAAAGTTAAAGTAAATCGTGAAGAAGTTGAAGTAAAAGACAAAGCAGGAAATGTAATTGATAAAGTAACTCTTGTAAAAGACTTTACTGTAGAAGGCGATTTCCCACGCTATGGTCAGGACGATGACAGAGCAGACGAAATGGCTGTATGGCTTTTGAAAACATTTATGAATATGATTAAAAAGCATCCTACATATCGCGATGCAGAACCTACAACTTCAATTCTTACAATTACTTCAAATGTTGTATACGGAAAAGCAACTGGTGCACTTCCAAACGGAAGACCTGCAGGAGCTCCTTTCTCACCTGGTGCAAATCCTTCTTACGGTGCAGAAACAAAAGGTTTGATTAAGTCTTTGAACTCTGTTGCAAAACTTCCATACCACTATGCTTTGGATGGTATTTCAAATACTCAGACAA
>JAEDFM010000021.1 GCA_016292805.1 Treponema sp.
GCGGGTGGTTGCTTGTGCGCCTGCAAGCATGCGCACCGGCTCACGAGCCGTAACAAAACTCAAGTTAAAATGAATAGTGCCATCTGCACTATTCATTGTAAACGTTTCGAAAAATATAACTACTGGAAATTTTTGTATAATATTCAGATATACTCCGCGTTAAGGATTGGAGCGGTGCCGAAGGCAAACAAATGCGTAAGCATTTGGTCGGAGGCGATAGCCGGAGCCGCGGAAAGCCTGACCCGCAGCGAAGCTGCGGGGAACGCACTTATACTTTTATTATTTCTCCCTATTCTTCACTAAATTAAAACTAAGATTAATTAATAAAATAAACACAAACAATACCACACCAGTTGCAATCAGCGCTTCCCGGTGAAGATCTGTTGCGTAACCCATTTCAATAACAATGTTTGCTGTAAGAGTACGTACGCCCTTCAAAATGGAATCTGGGATGCGGGCCTGATTTCCTGCAACCATAATTACTGCCATGGTCTCGCCAATGGCACGGCCAATTCCAAGAATAATACCGGCCATTATTCCGGAGCGGGCGGCGGGAAGCATTGTCACAAAAACACTTCGCTCATGGGTTGCGCCCAAGGCTCTGCTTCCTTCGTAATAATTTTGGGGAACTGCATTCAGGGAGCTTTCAGAAACTGAAATGATTGTTGGCAAAATCATCATGCCCAAAAGAAAGCTTGCCGTAAGAATAGATGAACCGTTTCCTCCAAAAATATTTCTTACTGCAGGCACAATCACCATAAGTCCAAAGAATCCGTAAACTACACTTGGGATTCCCGCCAGCAAATCGATTGCCGGTTTTAAAATTTTATGCAGCCACTTAGGACAAAACTTGGATAAAAAAACTGCGGTCATAAGGCCAACAGGAACCCCAACAATAATGGCCCCTGCAGTTACATACAAACTTCCAGCAATCATTGGGAAAATTCCATAGAGGTCTGTCCCCGGTTTCCATTTAGTACCAAACAAAAAATCTGTAAGCCCGATCTTGTGCATAGCCGGAATACCATTCGTAAACAAAAACAAGCAGATTAAAAAAACAGCAAGGATACTGAATCCTGCGGCCAGGAAGAAAATAATTTCCCACAATTTTTCGTGAATTTTCATGGGTAAAGTGTAGTAGTGGATTGTTAAGTTATTGGGTGGGTTTTGTAAAAATTAGGTTAAGTTTTGGCTGCTATTTTCTTGCTTATAAAAACATATTCGACTAACATAAAATTTTTAAAGTAAGTTTCAGATTTTTTAATTGTCAAGACTGGGAAAAAATTAATATATTCAAATTAAGAACAAATCAGGAGAACCTTATGTTTGCTACTATTTATGAAATCTTTATACTTCTCTGTTTTCTTTTCTTTTTTGGTGCTGTTGTTGGATGGTTCATTGAACTATTTTACAGACGCTTTATTTCAAAAGCCAATCCAGATCGTTTATGGTTGAACCCTGGATTTCTTACAGGTCCATACCTCCCTCTTTATGGATGCGGTGTCGTTGTCCTCTACGCTTTAAGCTATCTGGAAAAACTACTTGTCCGCTTTGACACAGGTGGAATTCTCCACTATGTAATTATGTTCATCATTATGGCAGCTGCCATGACTTTTGTTGAATATATTGCCGGTATTATTTTTGTAAAAGGAATGCACATTAAACTCTGGGATTACTCAAACGAAAAAGGAAATATTCAGGGTATCATTTGTCCAAAATTTACTTTTTTCTGGGGTGTTTTAAGTCTTCTGTACTATTTCTTCCTGTATCCGCCTATTACAAGGATGATTATGTGGTTTTTAAATCACCAGCTGTTTTCTTTTGTAGTTGGAGTTTTCTTTGGAGCTTTCGTAATTGATTTCGCAATTTCAATGCATCTGGGAACAATTTTGAGCAAAAAAGCAAAAGAACTGGACAAAAAGACAGCTGTTGATTTTGCCAAAATACAAGAAAGACTTCGCGGAAAAAAATTCTTTTCTGTTTACAACCGCAGAAGTCTTTCAGAAAAACTTGAAGATTTTGAAAGCTTTATAAAAAGAAGCCCTGACAAAATCAACTAAACATCAGAAAGGGACTGTTCAAAAAGTATTTCCTGGACAGTCCCACTTTTTTATTTCACATCACTCCACTTAGTAATGTTACCAGTAAAGATCTGTTCAACCTGAACTTTTGTCATATTCTCAACAGGATTTACTTTATTTACAATTACTGCAATTCCATCAATAGCAATTGTAATTTCCTTAACACCCTTTGCTTTTTCGCTGTCTTTAAGGGCGCGGCTTGCCATTCCAATATCACAAGCTCCGTTAATGGCATTTGTAACACCTGTTGTGCTATCTGAAGTCTGAAGTTCAAGCTTCGCATTTGGATTTACACCCTTGTAAGCTTCAATCAATTTTTCCATAACTGGCGAAACCGAAGAAGAACCTGCAACTACAACTTTTCCATTAGCCTTACTTGAAGTATAAGGCTTTGTATTCTGGATCTTAATGTATTTGTTAGCAGCAATAACTTTCTGACCTTCATCACTTACAATAAAGTTTACAAAATCCAGGGCCACTGGGGACAGACCTTCTTTTACTGCAATATTGAAAGGACGGCTGATTTTGTAAGAACCATTAGTGATATTAGCAACTGTAGCATCAGCACCGTCAATTTTTACTGCCTTTACAGAATCGTTCAGAGAACCCAAAGAAACATAACCGATTGCATAACCGTCACCAGCAACACTTGTAAGCATTACGGCTGTAGAATTTGTAATGGCTGCTTCTTCAGTTGTGTAGTCAACTTTTTTTCCGTTAGCATCTTTATTTTCAATACTAAAAAGTTCGATGAATGCTCCACGAGTTCCAGAACCATCTTCGCGACTTAAAACTGAAATTGATTTTTTGTTGTTAAATTTGGGAGCCCCAAAAACCGACATTGCTGAGGTAATAAGAATTGCCCCAATAATCATTTTCTGAAAATTAATTTTCATTTTTTACTCCTGTGTAAGATGCCCGTTCAAAGGCATCATGGTTAATGGATATGTTGCCATTAATTTACAGGAGTTGTGTTAAGTAAAATCAAAGTGTTTGTAAAGAAACTGTAAAATTCTGAAAAATTACTCTATAACCTTTGGTTTACCAGTAAGTAAAATTCTAAGGTTTAATTTGATATAGGCACAAATTTCGCGAATATAAGCGTGGGGAACTTTTATGGCAGGTATAGAAGAACATACGCCCTTAATGTTTGAAAAGCCCATTCTGTGTGCAAGCCGCAAGGCTCGGCGCATATGAAAATGACTTGTTATAACAACTATTTTACTTTTCAGGATTTCTTTCTGTGTTACATTTTTAAAATCCGAAAGCATTTTACAACTCAGCTGAAAATTCTGAATTGTGTCTAAAGCCTGATCTTCTACTAACACCCGGTTTTCATTTACACCTGCTGCTACCAGTTGTCTTTTAATTTCGGGAGCTTCTGCATAAGGCAACCAATGCAAAGTACCACCTGTAACAACACAAACCGTTTCTGGATGAAGCTGCATATATTCTTTTGTTTTTTCTACACGACGCTGAACAGAATCTGGTAAGCGACCATATTTGTCTATACCGCCTCCCAGCAAAATCACATATTCTGAAGATTCATTTATATCTACAGTCTCAGGCGTAAGAATATAACAAAGATTAACAATGCTTATTCCACCACCTAAAATTAACAAACAAATAATAACAATCCGTACTGTTTTGTTAAGCTTGCTCCAAATACTGTGCCCATTTTTTATTCTATAAATGCCTGCAAATATTAAATAGACACCTGCTGCAAGCCAGATATGTGAAAAAGAAAACAGATTATCTAGAAAAGTTCCTGGAGCAAGTGCAATTAAAACAAAATCGTAAATTGCACAAATTCCACCAAAAATCATTAAAAAAACATTAAAAATCAGCTGTTTTTTGTCATTTTTCATCATTTTTAACCAAATTTTGTCATTAATTTTGTAAACCGGAGGATTCTTCAGAATCCGAGGATTTATAAACCGTTCGCGCAAGCGAACACGTAAATAAATGGAGTTTTTTGCAAAAAAAACTCGGGACTTAAAATAGATGGCACAATTTTAGCCATCTATTTTAAACGTTCCTTTTTTGATAATTTTTTGAAGAAATAAATCATAAATGGAATTGCTGTAAAGGTACTTAAAATATCTGCGATTGCCTGGCTAATCTCTACACCTGTCAATCCGAATGTCGTTGAAAGCAGAATTATTGCTGGAATAAAATAAATTCCCTGACGGTTCATAGAAAGATACAGAGCAGATTTTACATGTTTTGTAGACTGCATAAGCATATTTGTACCTACAATAATTGGATGAAATGGGAAAAAGGCTGCCTGCCAGCGTAAGGCAACGGTTCCTACTGCAATAACGGTTGCATCATCACGGAAAGCTTTCATAATTTGTGGTGCAAATCCATAGCAGATAATAGCCAGAATAGAAAGCAAACCAAAACTACTAATTACCATGAAAATGTATGCTTTTTTAACTCTATCGTATCTTTTGGCACCGTAATTGTATCCGCTTACAGGACTAAAGCCCTGTCCAATACCAATCATAATGGAACCCATGAACATACAGATTTTTGTAACTATGGACATTGCTGCAATTGCTGAATCACCACCATAACGAGCGGACATGGTATTCAAAAGAATTGTGGCAATACTGGCCATTCCCTGACGAGCCAGCGAAGGCATACCCATAGAAACTATATGTCCTAAAACAGCAGGTCTTTTTGTAAAATGCTTTATGCTCATACTGCAGATAACTTTACGACGAACATACCAGCTAAGAAGAATGCTGAAAGAAATAAACTGACTTACAATTGTTGCTATTGCAGCACCACTGATACCTAAATCAAAAGTAAAAATAAACAGTGGATCCAGCACTATATTAATAAGACCACCTAAAGTAAGGGCAATCATAGAAAAGAAAGCTTTTCCTTCGGCTCTAAGATCATTATTCAAAACAAAGGAAGCACACATAAAAAGTGCTCCAAAAAAGATATATCTGGCATAGTCCTGAGCATAAGGAAGAACAGCTTCTGAAGCTCCTACAAGTCTAAGAAATGCAGCTGCAAATATGTTTCCAAAAATTGTAATTAAAAAACCAATAAAAATGGCAGTATAAAAAGCTGTGGCAGAAATTTCGCTAGCTTCATCATTTTTTTTCTGTCCAAGTTTGATTGAAAGAAGACTTCCAGACCCCATACCTAAGGTAAATCCACAGGCCTGAATAATACTCATAATTGGAAATACAACCCCAACTGCAGCACTGGCTTCCGTACTGATTTGTGAAACAAAGAAAGTATCAGCCATGTTATAGATGGAAGTAATAAGCATGGAAATTACGGTTGGAATCGCAAGAGTAGTTACTAGTTTCCACACCGGTGTACTTACCATTTTGTTATACTGGGCATCGGCATTTTTATTTTCCATAGGGCACCTCTAGATTTCTATACCACACTTCTTAAACAGTCCTAAAGCATTTTTATACATAACAGCTTCAGTCTGCTCTGGAGTAAATCCTAATACTTTAAGAGATTCAATTTCCTCTGTGTGAATCCACATTGGATAATCTGTTCCGAACAAAAACTTTTCGTATCCATGCTTAGCAATCATTTTTTTAGCTTTTTCTACAGGAAGCTTCCATAAAGTACTTGAAGTATCAAAATATACATCTGTTCCGCACAAATACTCGTAAGCTTCATCCCATTGAGTATAACCACCAAAATGAGCTGCAATAATTACTAAATCAGGATGCTTTTTGTGAACATTTGCAATGTATTTTGGATTTGAATAATCATATCGGCAATCGCCAGCATGGAATAATACTGGAAGTTTTAATTCTGCCATTTTTGCATAAACAGGATCCATAGATTCCACATCTGCCCTGAATTTCTGAAAATCTGGATGAACTTTAACCCCTTTTAATCCGGCAGCTTTAATTCTTTCCAGCTCTGCAGCAAAGTTTTCATACTCAGGATGAATAGTACCAAATCCTATAAACTCTGGATGTGCTTTACATTCACTTAAAATAAAATTATTGATTCCCTCAACCTGCGCACTATTTGTAGCTACAGACTGTACTACATATTTTGTTACACCAGCTTTAGAACCATTTTCTATTAAATCTTCAGCAGTGCCTCTTAAACGAACAGGTGCATCATCGTAAAATTTGCTGATAGATTGTCCTGCCTTAACAGCAATTTTTTCTGGATAAATATGTGCATGGAAATCAATAATCATTATTTTGCCTCAATGAATTCAGTATATCAAATTTACACAGATTAATCTTTTTTAGATCTTGTAATTTTAAGTAAGTAAAAATCTTTTTGGGGGTTTTAGGGGTTCACCCCTAGGAGAGGGGGTGGTGGAAAACCGCTTTGCGGGTTGAAACCAGGGGGAGACTTCCCCCTCTTCCCACCTTGAATAAACCCCTTAAAATCTTTAATATTCCATATTATGAGTAACGAAAACGAGTTTATTACAGAATTCCTTGACGCAGACACAATTACAGCTTTAGCAGATTTTATTAAAAAAGAAGATCGCTTTAACAAAGCTGCAGATACAATTGCAAAAGCATTTGGTTCGTCTGACGGCTTCACTAAAATGAAGGATGCAGATATCAAAAAACTCGTAGTAAGCTTTAAGCACAACCTTACACTCCTTATCCAGAAAACTTGGGTAGAAAAATCTGACATTGCATTAAAAGATCAGCTCCTTTACAAAATGGAATCTTTCCTTTCTGATGACAATGCTGTTTGGGCTGATAATTACACACGCTTTAGAGATATCATTAATCAGGCTGTATATTTAATGTTCGGTCAGACAACAGATACTCCAGACTTTGCAGAATATACTCTCAGAATTGATCCAGAATTCGGTATTTTCTGGTGGTATATTTCTTCATTACCCAATGAGACCAGCTGGTCTGAAGATAAGTGCCGTGTAGCCATGATGCTTGGAATGTACTTCTTAGCTAACTACTAACACTTTTTTGATTGATAATTCTGAATTTGAATTGTTAATTTCAGGCCGGGACTTTAGTGTTCCGGCTTTTTTTTTAGATAAAAGGTTTCCAGGAGGACCTGATGGATATTAAAAATGTTACATCTTCTTTGCGAATTGCAAGTCAGAAGCTGGCTCTTCAGAATGCACAAAAAAAGAATTCGGCTCTTTGGGCAGTTGCAGATGCTTTAGATAAAAACCGCAGTTCTATCATTGCTGCCAATAAAAAAGATATTGAAACAGGCCGTTCCAATGGAATGAGCGAAAGTATTATTGACCGTCTTATGCTGGATGAAAAACGCATTAATAGTATTGTTGAAAGCCTTAAGATTGTTATTGGTCAGGCAGATCCTGTTGGAGACGAAGTTGCCGGTTGGAAAACTCCTAATGGTTTAAATATTCGTCAGGTTAGAGTTCCTCTTGGAGTTGTAGCTATTATTTACGAAAACCGTCCAAATGTAACTGTAGATGCTTTTAGTCTGGCTTACAAAAGTGGCAATGCTATTTTACTTCGTGGTTCATCTTCATCATATAATTCAAATAAAGAAATTGTTCGAGTGATTAAGGAAGCTTTGGCTGGTGTAGAAGGTGGTATTCCTGAATCTATTGAGCTGGTTGAAGTGAAAGACCATGACCATAGGGATGTGGATCAGATTTTAAACGCTGTAGGTATGATTGATGTTGTACTTCCACGAGGCGGTAAAAAGCTTATTCAGAATGTTGTAATGAATGCCCGTGTTCCTGTAATTGAAACTGGCAGTGGCGTTTGTCACTTGTATATTGAAGAAGATGCTGATTTAGAAATGGCCTGCACAATTGCTGAAAATGCAAAGATTCAGCGCCCAAGCGTTTGCAATGCAATTGAATGTATTGTTGTTCATGATAAAATCGCTGAAAAATTCCTTCCTATGCTTCAGAAAAAATTTGCAGGCAGAGTTAAGCTTCATGCTGATGAAAAAGCATACAGCTATCTTAATAAGGATGAAACAGTATGCTTGGCAAATGATTCAGATTTTGGAAATGAATATCTTGATTATGAATGTTGTGTAAAAATTGTGGCTTCTATTGAAGAAGCCATAGAATATATCAATAGTCACAATACAAAACACTCTGAAAGTATTATTACAGAAAGCCGGGCAAAAGCTAGACTTTTCCAGGCTCAGATTGATGCTAGCTGTGTTTATGTTAATGCTTCTACCCGTTTTACTGATGGTGGTGAATTTGGCTTTGGAGCAGAATTGGGAATCAGTACACAAAAGCTTCACGCTCGTGGACCTATGGGAATTAAAGCATTAACTACAACTAAATATTTAATTGACGGCGAAGGTCAGATTAGATAGGAGAGAAAAATGAATCAGATTTCAGAAGCATTAAAAAATGCAAGAAAAATAGTAATTAAAATTGGTTCCAACACTTTAGCAAAAGCAGATGGAACTCAGAATACAGAGTTTATGGCAAGTTTTGCTGCACAATGTAAATCACTTATTGATCAGGGAAAGCAGATTGTTCTTGTTTCTTCTGGTGCTCAGGTTGCTGGTGTTTCAACTGTAAACGGTTGGGCACGCAAAAAAGATGTTCATTATCGTCAGGCTCTTTGTTCAATTGGTCAGGTAGAATTAATGCATCAGTGGAGAAAAGCGTTCCAGAATCAGAATCTTCATATTGGACAACTTCTTCTTACAAAGGATGACTTTGAAAACGATCATCGCAGTCTTAATATTCGTAACACTTTGTTTACACTTGTAGACGAAGGTATTGTACCTATCATCAACGAAAACGACTCTGTAAGCTTTGATGAAATTAAGATTGGTGATAACGATAACCTTTCTGCATTAACAGCAATTCTCTGGTCTGCAGATATGCTTGTTTTGTTCAGTGATATTGATGGAATCTACACAGATAATCCTAAAACAAATCCAGAAGCAAAATTAATTGAGGCAGTAGCTTCTATTCCAGAACTTCGTAAAACAATCACTATCGGCGAAACTAATGCTTTTGGTACTGGTGGAATTGAAACAAAGATACAGGCTGCAGAAAAAGTTACTGAATATGGTATTGAACTGATTCTGGCTAATGGGGCTGGAGAGAAAGCATTATTAGATCTGGCTGAAGGTCAGAAAAAAGCTACTTTATTTAAGGTAAACTAAAAACACCGCGCGCTGGCCGGCGTGCTTACGTGCTTACACAGGAGATAAATATGAAAATTACATGTATTGGGACCGGTTCTATGGGTGGCGCAATTATGCGCGCTGTTTGTAAAAAGTTTGATCCTAAAACTATTACTGTAACAAATAGAACTGCAGAAAAAGGAATTCAGTTTGCAGCAGAAAATGGCTGTAATTTTTGTTCATCAAATGTAGATGCAGTAAAAGATGCAAAATATATTTTCCTGGCTGTAAAACCTATTGCTCTGGAAGATTTATTCAAAGAAATAAATCCTTATATTCCAGATAATGCTGTAGTTATTTCTATGGCAGCTGGAACTAAAATAGAAAGACTTGAACACATTGGTGAAAATGTCCGTTTTGTAAGAATTATGCCTAATGTTCCTGCTCAAATAGGACAGGCTATGACAGCGATTTGCTGCAACGACGATATTGAAGAGTCTGAACTTAAAGAAATCACAGAAATTCTCAGCTCATGCGGTAAAGTTGAACAGGTTCCTGAAAAACTTATGGATTGTGTAACTGCAGTTAGCGGTTCAGGTCCTGCTTTTGTATTTATGTTCATAGAAGCTATGGCAGATGCCGCTGTGCGTTGCGGTATGCCACGAGCGCAGGCTTATACTTATGCAGCACAGACAGTTTATGGTTCTGCTGGAATGGTTCTTGAAACCGGCAAACATCCAGGAGCACTTAAAGATTCAGTTACTTCCCCTGGTGGTACAACAATTGAAGGCGTAGCTGCACTTGAAAAAGACGGTCTTAGAAATGCCGTAATTGATGCTGTAACAGCAGCATACAATAAATCAGTTGCAATGGGAAAATAAAATGACAATTTTTAGCAACTGTCATTCCTGTTTTTTTATTGATTGCACTTGTTATTGGTTAGAAAAGTGAAGCAATGTTTCACGTAGTTTCTATGGATATTTTCAGCGGTATTAGTATTTACGCAGCAAACGTTTTATAAATCTTATTTTATAAATCTTAATTGTCCTTATAAACCCGGTAATCCCAATTATGCTTGGGATACCGGCCCTTCATTTCCTTACAGATTTCAGGCCAGGTTTCATTCCAGAAATTTTCCAAATCATCGGTAATTTGAAGCGGTCTGCTGGCTGGTGAAAGCAATTTTAACAAAACATTCATACCCAGTATTTCAGGCGTTTTAAAACATCCAAATATTCTTTGAATGATTATTTCTATTACAGGTCGAATTACCTTTTCAGTTGTCCCGGAGAGAGTCTGCAATTCGTATTTTACTTTAGCCTTAGAACCATTTGAAAGGATGATGATTTCCGGCACATCCCGCTCCACCGCAGCCCCATCCAGATACCAATACAATGCATCGTAAACTGCACCGGCCGTCAGGTTTCCGCCTGTAATAAAAGGCACCAGCCATTCTTCAACAGTATCCACAAGGTCTGTCCCTTTTGTTTCAGCCTGAGCCAAGAGAACCGTCCCCCTGGCTCCAGCTTGATCCACAAGATCCGTCCCCCTGGCTCCACACTGCTGCTGGTAAAACCTAACTCTCTGTAAAAAGTTTTCCAGCTTTTTATCGGTAGGGAGAGCTTCCAATCCCTTGCGCTGAACTTCTCCAACCCAAGCTTTTGCATAATCCTGAGCTGTTGAATTCACCTTTTTCTGCCTGATAACCAATCGGCCTAAAACCTCACATTCAAACTTCTGGATTTTACCATTCTCAAAATAACACTGTTCTACAGTTTTTGTTTTCCCTTCTAAAAACTGCTGCACTTCATCATCACTTATTTCTTCATATTCAAATACTTTGCCTTCCACAGCACCAGCACTTACTTCTACCGCCACAATCCATTCTGGACCTTTTTCACTAAAAGCCTTTCGTCCAGATGCAAACTGATATTCCACCGGTTCAATGCCTGCTACTGAAACCTTTTTGCCAAGTCTGTCTGGAAAACCTTCAAGACAAATACGACCAGCAGATACCATTTTTTGGGAAATCTTCATTTGATTATCTGATTCCGCTTTAATATTGGCTTCTATCTTTTCCAAAAACCTTTTTTGAGTGTTTTTATCTGATTTTGAGTAAGTTGAGTATTTTAATATTAAATCTGCCTTTTGATTCCATCCAAAACCAGCTAATGCTATACAAGCCAGACGAATTGAAATACCCATTCTAAGGACAGCTCTTCCCTTAGGCAGAATATGTCCATCTTCTTTTAGGCATCCTAATATTCTTAGTAATTCACAGCTTGTTTTCCATGCCCCATCAGATGGCTTATCCAGCCAGTCAATTTTGTCAGCTTCAAAAACACCTCGTTCTGCACATTCCAAAACCACAGAAGCCAGATCTGTGCGCAGAATCTCTGGGGTTAGTTCTTTTGGTAAAGGATTCTTTTCTTCCCACAAACGAATACAAAAGCCTTCCTTTTCACGGCCAGCACGTCCTGTACGCTGTAACGCAGAAAAATCACTTTCCCGTTCAGTTACAAGATTTTCCATTCCAGTTCCAATATTCAACCGATTTACACGACTAAGGCCGGAATCTATTACTACAGAAATGCCAGGAATTGTAAGGGAAGTTTCCGCAATTGCTGATGAAATTATTATGCGGCGAATTGCATTGGAAGGAGGAGTAAGAATCTTTTTTTGGTCTTCAAAATTTACTGAAGAATGAAGAACATGAATCTCAACATCATCAATTTCTATAGTTTCTCGTAATTCACTTTCACATTTTCGAATCTCATAAATACCAGGAAGAAAAACAAGGATATTTCCATCGTAACTATCTAAAGCATACTGTATTGCACTTACTACTGTTTTAGTTGGCTTATACTCTACTTTTACAGGAAATGTGCGGCCAGGCACTTCAATAACTGGTGTATTGCTTCCTAAATATTCCCCAATTTTTTTTGCATCAATTGTTGCAGACATTACAACTACATACAAATCGTCCCGCAGCTCCATTGCTTCCTTTAAGAATGCAAGTGCCAAATCCAGGTTTACAGATCGTTCATGAAATTCATCAAGTACCACAACATTATATTTTTCTAATGCAGGATCATTTTGCAGCTCCCTGACCAGAATAGCTTCTGTAACTACTTCCAGCTGAGTAGCCTGTGATTTTTTTGTTTCCAGCTGAATTCTATACCCAACTCTGTTTCCACATTCTTCATCCAGCAAATCTGCCACTCTATTAGCCACACCCAGAACTGCAAGACGGCGTGGTTCTGTCATTAAAATTTTACCGTCAAATTTGTCTAAAAGAGAAAGTGGAAGAACAGTCGATTTACCAGCACCTGTTTCTGCAGTCAAAACAATGGCTCTGCCACTGGCTGATTTTAAGGTTTCGCTAATTTGGTCTAAAAAAGGAGTTATAGGAAACTGCTGAATTTTACTTATAATCACCTCTATACTATACCACTTGTATCTTATTTTACATATATTATGTATAATATAAAAAGTGAGTTTATTATGCAAAAAATCGGTCTTGTACTGGCAGGCGGAATGGCAAAAGGTGCCTTTCAAATTGGTCTGCTAAAAGCTTTAAATGAATATTTTACCCCAGAAGATTTTCAGATAATCAGTTGTTCTTCCATTGGTGTTTTAAATGGCTATGCTTTTGCCACAAATCAGATTGATGAAGGAATTGAAATGTGGAAAAACATAATTCCCGACAATAAACGGGTTTATGTTACAAAAATGTTCAAAAGTCCAGCCTTACAAGATTGCATCGCTCAGCTTTATGAAAACAACTCAAATGTTAAAACTCATCTTTATGGTACGCTTTATAATGCTTCAAAACAAACTCTAAACTATACAAACTTTCAGGAAATTCCAGATTCACTTAAACAACAGTATTTGCGCGCCAGTGTCGCTTTCCCAATCTTTAATTCACCTATAATAATTAATGAAGAAAAATTTTATGATGGTGCACCTATTGATAACATTCCAATTTATCCACTGATAGATAAAGACCTGGATTACATTATTTGTATTTATTTTGATCAGTGCAATTACACTTTTGAAAATAAAGAATTTGACGAAAAAGTTTTAAAAATTGTCTACAAGGATGATAAAATGATTAAAGGTTCAATTTGTTTTGAACGGGACAAAATATCAGAAATGATTGATGAAGGTTATAATCAGACTAAAGAAATCTTTAACGAAATATTCAAAAACGGTCGGGATAATCTTGATTCAATTAAACAGTACATTAGAGAGTTCAATCAGACTCATGAACCAACTTTCCGCCTGACTGGAGAACTTGTAACTTCTAATTGCAATAAAATCAGTAAGAAACTAATACGAAATACAATTGTTAAATAAATTAAGGAGCTATTAATGACAGGAATTCTTGATTATGTTAACTGGCGTGGAGATTTGACTTTTGAACAGTCTCCGTTTAATGAAATTGATGCTTTGGTTTTGTGTCAGATGTCTTATATCAATTTCAGTGGCTTTGTAAACAACAGCTTTGATTACAAAGTAACTTATCGTGAACTTTACCAGCGTTACCAGGATGATTCTAACTTTCAGAAGCAGGCTGATCTTGGACTTATTATTAATTCTAAAACTCTTGATTTATTCAAACTGGTTGGCCAATCTGACCGCTTTGGAAGTATTAAACCTTGTGGCTATGTTCAGGATTACAGTCAGGCTAAACAGGAACAGTTTTCAGCTATTACAAATGTTCTAAGCGACGGTACAGTTTTTGTAGCCTACCGCGGTACAGATGATTCTATTGTTGGCCTTAAAGAAGACTTTAACCTTGCCCTTATGGATGAAATTCCAGCTCAACGAGATTCTTTAGCATACCTTAAAAACGCCATAGCTGCTCTTAGAAGTTCTTTTAAATTCCGTGTTGGTGGACATTCTAAAGGCGGCAACTGTGCAATTTATGCATGTGCTTATCTTGACCCTGAAGAAAAAACAGCTTTATACAAAATCTATAACAATGATGGTCCAGGCTTTACTCAGGAACGCCTTAACTCTGAAAACTTCAAATCTATTCGTTCATTAATTGAATCTTATTATCCTAAGTTTTCTATTGTTGGAATGTTATTTGAAAGTGATTCTGAATACCAGGTTATTGATAATGATGCCGTTCTTATTTTCCAGCATGATTTATTCTCCTGGCATATTTTAGGTAAACATTTTGTAACCGTTCCTACATTCAAATCTGGATCTGAGTTCTTTGGAGAAACCTTTAATGACTGGTATTCCTCATTAGATTTGGATAAGAAAAAGAAATTTATTGATACAATGTTTATGGTTCTTGAAGCTTCCGGCGCAAAAACCTATCAGGAATTTGTAGAGCACTTTGCTAAGAATTCAATTGCTTCTCTTGCTTCACTTAAAAATGTAGATGCTGATACAGCTAAAGCAGTTATGACTTGTTTTGGAGCACTAATAAAATCTGCCGGAAAAACAATAATAGCTAATGGCCGTGAAGAAGAAAACTTGATTGAAGACTCTTCAAAAAAGAAAGGAAGATTTTCAAGTCTTATGTCTCAGCTTATGCAGCCATAGGCTGTAACAGACTTAGATAAAAAGTTCCATTACAAAAACTACTGCACAACAAACGCAGGCAACAGGGAATAGACCCGCTCCCACAAAGGAAAGGATAACTCCTACAGCAAGAGCGGCTATTCCTGCCAATGGTGAATTTGTTGCCTGTACAATTGCTGGAAATGTCATAACAGATAAAGTTACATAAGGAACATAATACAAAAAGGATTTTATAAATCTATTTTCTATTGGTTTTCTGATTAATGTTAAAGGCAATACTCTAATTAAATACGAAACAAAAAAAGCTGTAAAAATTGAAATATAAGCTGCCATTATTCTGCCTCCTGAACATTTTCTGATTTTTCTGTTTTTGGTTCATCCTGAACAGGTTTTATAAACGCTACAATTGCAGAAATTACAACTGTAAGAATAATTGTTCTTGTACCACCACTTAAATCTTTTACTAAAGGTGCAATTGTACAAATATAACTGGCAACCATACTTACCACTACAGCTATGGCAATTGTAAGGCTCTTTTTTGCTGGTGGAATGATAATTGCTATAAACATGCCGTAAAGAGCAACAGAAAGGGCACTTACAACTCGTGCTGGTAAAAAATTACCTGCAATAATACCAAGAGAAGTTCCAATACTCCACAAAGGAACAGAAATAGCAATTGCACCGTAATTATAAAAAGGTTCTACATAACCTTTACGGGCAATACTAATACCAAAAATTTCGTCTGTAATTCCAAAACCTACAAGAAAACGGTGAATTAGTTTTGTTTTTGGATCAAAGCGCTGACTTAAAGCACAGCTCATTAAAAGATAGCGGGCATTAACTACAAGAGTAATAATAGCAATTTCCAGATAGCTGGCAGCTGCCTGAATTGAAGTGAACAATGCATATTCACCAGCTGATGCTACATTAAAAAAACTGGCAATAAATCCCTGTACAGGAGTTAATCCTGCATTTTTTGCCACAATTCCTAAAGAAAATGCTACTGCTAAGTAGCCAAGCCCAATAGGAAGCCCATCTCTTAAACCTTCAAGAAATGCCTTACTCTTTTCTGATTTCATTTTAATTATCCTTACGCCATTGCAAGTATTTTTTTTAACAAGTCTTGCCATTCCATTCAGGGGAATGTGCTCGTTCATATTTTAAAACTGTATCAAAATCAACTTCAGGTGAACAATTTTGTTCTATGTTCAACGCTGTAGTATGAAGTCTGCGAATGCAGTCAGATTTATCTTTATAGCCTAGTTTAGACTTTTCAATGCTTTCCCGCAACACACGAATTGATTCATCAAAAATTGTTAATGGAACCGGGAACGGATGTCCATCCTTTCCGCCGTGCGCAAAACTAAAACGAGCAGGATCTGTAAATCGACTTGGAGTTCCATAAATAACTTCACTTACCAAAGCAAGACTCTGCAGTGTTCTTGGTCCAAGTCCAGGTGTAAGCATAAGCTCTTCAAAATCCTTTGGCTGACTTTCATAAGCAGTTGCCAAAACTCCCCCTAAACGCTTCAAGTCCACATCCTCAGCCAAAACCTGGTGGTGTGCTGGCATTACAATCGAACGACCACAGCTTTCAAACATAAAATGGTCTTGTGGAAGTTGAGTTCTAGTGCGGGAAGGGGAAGCTTCGCTGGAAAGGGCCGGCAAATCGCAGAAAAGTTCCCCTTGCAACGGAAGCTGGTGGGGGGCGTTACGGGGGCTTCCCCCGTTAGAAGGGGTGGCCGAAGACGATGCGGCTGAGGCCAGGGGAAGGCTTTCCCCTCCTTGCATAAGAATCATCTGGCTGGCCGGTTTTCCAATCTGAGTAATTTCATTAAGAATTCGGTCAGGGCGCTCCAAACTCATTTCAAGAATTGAGTCCCGGGCAACATCGGCAGCGGTATCGGTAAGATTCAAAATTGCACCACGATTTTCGCCTACAACTGCGGTGTGGGGAGTTTCTATAAAAGAGCGGAGGTCCCTGGAACACCAATGGTAGCGACGGGCTTTTTTTTCATTTACATTCATGCCCTGCTGAACTACGGCCCAGTTACCGTTGCGGTTCAAAATAAAATTATGCTGATAAAGTTGAAAGCCATCCTGAACGGCGTTGTTATCTACTTTGGCAACCAGCTTGCTGTTACGCACCAGTTCATCGCCATTAAGACCGGTTTCGCCAGCAATTCCAAGAATTTCATCGGGAGTCATGCGTGAATATTTTCCACGGCCGCCGCACACATAAATGCCAAGTTCTTTTGCCCGGGGATTCAGACCTCGCTTAAGTGCATACATTACCGAAGTAGTAATTCCAGAACTGTGCCAGTCCATTCCCATTACGGCGCCAAAGCTCTGGAACCAAAGAGGATCGCTAAGGCGGGTTAAAACTTCGTCCGGACCAAAGTTTTCAATCAGGGACTCGGTAATAAGAGTGCCCATGACCATCATTCGATCGGCCAGCCAGCGAGGAACAATTCCGGGATGTAATGGTAAATCTGCGTGTCCTGAATTTCGCATTTAATTTTCCACCCAACATAAATATAGCATAAATAATATCTTTTTTCCCTACTTACTAACATTCTAAAAATTCGTATAATTAGATTGTGTTGAGCCAGGGGGACGGTTCTCCCGGTTTGAGCCAGTGGTGAGCCAGGGGGACGGTTCTCCCGGTTTTACCCCGGTTCACCAAGGAGTCAAAAATGTTACTAGAATCTAATTTTACAAACAGAACTATTTTTTCCTTTGAAATTTTCCCTCCAAAAAAGAACATGCCAATCGACACTATCTTTAATACTTTGGATGAACTTAAGGATTTGCGTCCTGATTTTATTTCTGTAACATTTGGTGCCGGAGGAAGTGAAAACTGCGACAACGCACTTGCTATTGCAAAACGCATCCAGGATGAATGCCATGTTGAATCTGTTATTCACATGCCTTGTATTAATATGACTAAAGCCGATGCCACTTACTGTCTGGAACAGTTCCAGAACGCCGGCATTGAAAATATTCTTGCTTTGCGTGGTGACCGTGTTGAAGGAAAAGAACCTTGCAACGATTTCCCACACGCCAGCGATTTAATTAAATTTATTCACGAATTCGACGAAAAGCGTACTGATGGCAAATATTTTAAGATTTTGGGTGCTTGTTATCCTGAACTTCATCCTCAGTCGCCTTCTGTTTACGAAGATATTGATAACTTAAAAAAGAAAGTTGACTCTGGTGCAACTCACCTTCTCTCTCAGCTTTTCTTTGATAACCATATGTTTTATCGTTTTCAGGAACGCTGCCAGATTAAAGGCATCAATGTTCCTATTGAAGCCGGTATTATGCCTGCCACCAACAAAAAATCTATTGAACGAATGGTCAGCATGACAAATGCTGTTTTGCCTTCTAAGTTCACTGATATGATGGAACGCTACGGTGATCATCCTGAAGCTATTCGAGATGCTGGTATTGCTTATGCCATTGATCAGATTGTAGATCTTGTTACTCACGGTGTTCAGGGAATCCATTTATACACAATGAATAATCCACATGTAGCCCGCAAAATTTACGAAGCTACAAAAAGTCTGTTCGATGTTCCTCCAATTATAAAATAGGAGGTTCCCGACACTTCCGTGCCGGTCGCTACGTCCGGGGTTCCCTATGGGTCAGCCGCTTCACTCACTTCGTTCGCTCCAGTGGCCGCCTCCGGCGCCCCTCCCATCGCTAACCCATTAATTCTTGACAAATACATTCAAACGCTCTAGAGTGTGTATATCTGATATACACACTTATGGAGGGTATATGTATTCTTTTAAAATTGAAAATCTTTCTAAAACTTACCCAACCTTTAAGCTGGATAACATAAGCTTTTGTCTTGAACCCGGTTATATTATGGGCTTTATTGGGCGTAATGGTGCAGGTAAAACTACAACATTAAAATCTATGCTTAAGTTTGTTCATCCTGATTGCGGTAATGTAGAAATCAATGGTTTTGATATAAACACTAATGAATTCCAGGTAAAAAACAGCATTGGATTTGTTTCTGGTCTGGACGGCTTTTATAACAGCAAAAAAATCAAAACAGTATCTGATGTAACAAAAAAATTTTTTCCAAATTGGAACGAAACTCTTTACAGAGAGCTTTTACAAAAATTCAATCTTGATGAAGAAAAGCTTATTAAGTCACTTTCTGCAGGTATGAAGGTAAAGTACCAGATTGCGCTTGCTATGAGTCACGATGCCAAGCTTTTAATTTTGGATGAACCTACATCTGGCCTGGATCCAGTAAGCCGTGATGAACTTATTATTCTTTTCCAGGATTATGTTGCAGATGGAGAACATTCTATTCTTTTCTCTACACATGTTACTTCTGATCTTGATAAATGTGCTGATTACATTACTTACATTAAACAGGGAAAAATCATTGAATCTACAGACATTGTTTCCTACAAAGAAAAATACTTTTTGATAAATGGCAAAATTGAAGATTTAACTGATGAATTAAAAGCAAAAATTATTGGTTTTCACAAGCATAATTTTGGCTTTGAAGGAATGATTCTTGCTTCTGATAAACAGCTTTTTTCAAACTGTGAAATTACAAAACCAAATCTAGAAGACATAATGGTTCACTGTGAACGCTAAAAATTTAATATTTTAGAGGAAATCAAATGAAAAACTTTTTATATAAAGAAATCAAACTTTGTCTTGCACCTATTAATTATGTTTATTTACTTTTTGCAGTTATGACATTCATTCCAAATTATCCACGCTATGTGCCATTTTATTTTATGTGTGTCAGTTTTCTGCATTTATTTAATAATGCAATGTTCAATAAAGACATTGAATATTCTATGATTTTACCTATCACTAAACGCCAGATTGTAAAATCCCGCTGTTTAATGGTAGCGGCTTATGAAATCATATTTACCCTGCTTTCTGTGCCTTTTTCTGTTTTATATGCTTTCTTTGGACCAGGTCCAAATGTTGCCGGAATTGAAGCTAATGTTGCATTCTACGGCCTTGTTTTAGTGTTAATGAGTATTTTCTCATTTGTCTATTTTACATCGTTCTACAAGAAAGCTGGAAAGCCTGGAGTACCATTTCTTAAAGGAACTATTGCTTTCTGGGTTTCATTCATTGCTTTTGAAACACCAATTTATATGAAAACTGTAATTAACAAGCCATTTATTACAATGCTCGATAATTCTGATAAAGCAAGTCAGATAATGCAGCTTCCTGTTCTGGCAGCAGGTATTGTAATATTCATTCTTAGCTGGATTCTTACATACAAAGTTTCTGCTAATCGTTTTGAAAAAGTAGACTTATAAGACAGGAATTCTAAGACACAATCATAAAATATGGACATTGTTTTAAATCCCCAGGCTTCAGAGCCAATTTATACACAGATATATTATCAAATAAGCAGACAGATTATAAATGGCTCGCTGGAGACTGGCACAAAATTGCCGGGAATACGCCAGGTTGCCAATGATCTTCGTATTTCTGTGATTCCTGTAAAAATGGCCTGGGAGGAACTGGATAAAAACGGTTTTATTAAAACAGTTTCAGGTAGCGGAACTTTTGTAAACAACCTTCCTGCCAATGAATTAAAATCCAGGTTAAATGAAAAAGTCGAAACACTTGTTCTTAAAACCTGCAAAGAGGCTAAAGAATCAGGTATTTCGGCTGAAACCTTAATCCAACTGATTAAGAAGTTATATTAGTTATAATCCCGAACCTGTTTCGGGATTTTTTTATTTTGCGCTAAGAACCTTAATCTGGAACAACAACCATGTGTCTCCAGGAATTCCTGCAGGATGTCCAGCTTTACCATAAGCCAATTCTGGTGGAATAACACAAGTTCTTGATTCACCTACTTTCATTTCCTGAACCATAATATCAAAACCAGGAATCATCTGACGAGCACCTGTTTTAAATTCAATAGGTTCATGTCCCTGTGGATGGAAACCGCTTGAAACATCAAGAATACGACCATCCATAAATGATGTTAAGTAGTCAACTTTTACATTCTTATTTTTACCAACTAAAGCACCTTTTCCTTCTTCGTCTACTGTGTAGTAAACTCCAGAATCAGATTTAGTCATATTTTTTGTCATTTCTTCACGAGCTTTCTTTTCAGCTTCAAGCTTTGCTTTTTTAGCTTCTTCAGCCTTCTTTTTTGCTTCTACTTCAAGACGATTAAAATCAGCCTGTGTAGCTTTAAAAGCTTCTGCTTCTTTACCCTGACGGATAATCTTCAAAGATTTGATTGTATCGTTCTGAGCAACAGCATCAACAACATCCTGTCCTGTTACTACTTCACCAAAAATTGTATGTTTGTAGTTCAACCAGTCTGTTGGAACATGTGTAATAAAGAACTGTGAACCGTTTGTATTTTGACCAGAGTTTGCCATAGCAAGTTTACCTGGTTTATCAAAAATCAATCCTTCAACAAATTCATCTGCAAATTTGTATCCTGGACCACCAGTACCATTTCCAAGTGGATCACCACCCTGGATCATAAAATCAGCAATTACACGATGGAATTTCAATCCATCATAAAATGGTTTACCTTTAGCAGCGTCTAAAGTACCTTCTGCCAATCCAACAAAGTTTGTTACAGTAAGTGGTGCCTGTTTGTAGAAAAGTTCCAAAACAATTTCACCCTTTTCTGTTGTAAGAACAGCGAATACACCTTCTTTGCCTTTTAAAGCGTCCATATATTTCCCCTTTGAACTACATGAGGCGCTTGTTGATAATGCAGCTGCCAACATAAGTCCTATTAAAATTTTCTTAATCTGTTTCATTTTTTCCCCCACTAAAACATTGTAACAATCCAGTTCTTTAAAGCAACCATTCGTGCTGATAAAGAATCTGTCATAATACTATCAATGCTTGGAAATTTTTTACAATTGGCATCCATGCACATGTAAAGAATAATACTATCCCCACAATCTAATGCCATAATTGAAATACCAAGATTTCTAGGTTTTATGGCTTTTATAAATCCTATACCCATTGTATCAAGATTTGTATAGTAACCATAAATTTCGTAATCTAATGTTTCAATTTTTTCTTCGTAAAGTGTTTCTCCAAAACTTGCATCATCCTGCAGTATATAAAAAATTCTACCGTCTGCACGACCGTCTGTCTGATCTTCAATTCTATTGCGATCTGTCTCATTATCAACCATGTAGGTTTTTTTATAAAGAGGCATAGTTTTCTTTCTCCTGTTTGAATAATACTTTGTATTAATCATTTTAGAGGTAGAACGCATTACAACTGAAATATCATCGACTGTAAGGTTTGTTTTACCAGTATTGTTGTAGGCTAATAATTCTGATTTTGGAAGTAAGTAGAGATGTTCCAAAGTATAGGCAAAGCCTTTTTCATCTTTGGATATTTTTCTAGAATTGCATAAGTCCTTAAATTTGCAGTCTGGAATTAATGAATAATCTTCATTAACTCCATTATGAACTGCAATTACAAAACCTTTTTCTTTAAGCTCATCTACATATTTAGAATCAATAATTTTTTCTACACTTAATGGAGCTGCCCATGCAAGTGTAGAAAAACTAAAAGCAATTCCTGTACAAATAGCTTTTAAAATTTTTGTCATTAACGAATTCCCTTATAAAGAACACGAACTTGTTTGTATACTCCTTCGCCTTCACTCTTTGTTTCAACATCAGGAATATCATTCAATGTTGTGTGGATAAGTCTGCGTTCAAATGGATTCATAGGTTCAAGCAAAATTGAATTATGTGATGAACGAACCTTATCTGCTGTTGTATATGCAAGGCGAACTAAAGTTTCTTCACGACGGATTCTGTAGTTTTCTGTATCAAGAATTACGCGAACTTCTTCGTGTCCAAGACGACCTGCATAAATGTTTGCCAATAACTGCAAAGCATCAAGATTTTTGCCTTTGCGTCCAATTAAAATTGATGAGTGTGATGATTCAAGTTTAATTCCAAGCTTCTTTTCTTCACGATAAGCAACTGCAACTTTTACATCGTAGCCCATTTTTTCAATCATAGAAGTAATGAATTCTATAAGTTTCTGTTCAAATTCTCCCTGTGGAAGTGGATCTGCAACAATTCTTGTATGATTTTCTGTAACATTTTTCTTTTCAAAAGATGAAGCCTGTTTTTCGTCATCAAAAGTATGAACTCTGATTTTTACATAGCCTTTCTTAAAAATTGAGTTTTTCTGTGTTTCCAGAATTTCTACATCGAACTGATCTTTTTCAAGACCCAATTCATTAGCAGCAATTTCAATTGCTTCTTTTTCTGTTTTTCCTTCGTACTCGTAAGTCATTTATATAATCTCCTGAATTATCTTTTGTTACAGTTTTTTACTAACATTTTTAGTATTAGTTTTTTTAGCCTTTGCCTTTGCTTTAGGTGGAAGTTTTTTATTTGGATCTCCGCCATTAGCAATTTCAGCTTTTTTCTGTTCCATCATTTTGTTGATAATTATCTGCTGAATCATCTGGAAAATGTTACTTACTGTCCAATAAAGCAACAATCCTGAAGGAGCATTGTAGAAAAGGAAGAAGAACATTAATGGCATACCGTAAGTCATGAATTTCATTGAAACTGAATTCTGACCCTGAGCAGCACCACCGTACTGTGTTATCTTTCCGTACAACAACTGAGTTGCAACATAAATGATTGGTAAAATTCTTAAGTTATTTGCAGTAAATGAACTGATTAAGAAAATATCTTTTTCCCATTCAAAAACTGAATCACCTACAGAAAGATCTGGAATCCAGCCAGGAATAAACATAGATCCGCGGAATTCAAAGTAGTTATTGAAAAGGTTATACATTGCTAATAAAACCAGGAACTGGAAAATCATTGGAAGACATCCACTAGCTGGATTATAACCTGCTTCCTGATAAACCTTAGATAATTCCTGCTGCTGCTTCTGCTGGTCATTTGCATATTTAGCCTGAATAGCCTGAATCTTTGGCTGAAGCTGCTGCATCTTCAATGTACTTAAAGACTGTTTTTTTGAAAGTGGGAACATTACTAATTTAAGAAGAATTGTAAGAATGATGATACATACACCCCAGTTCTTAATAAACTTGTGCATGAATTCAAGACAAACCTTAAGAATGGCTTCAAGCCAGCTTAACATCTGATTTGACTGAAGACAGTTAGAAACTTTCTTTCCACCAATTCCCCATCCGTTTGTTTCTGCAACATTGTAGCGTTTAAGTTCTTTATCGTTGCGTGGACCAAAATACATATAATATGTATCGCTTACATCTGAACCAGTAAATGCTTTACGAGTAAGTAATGCCTGAGCATTAGCATAATCATTCTGTTCAATTACTGTTGTATAGTAAGCAGATCCCATTGTTTCTGATGCAGAAGGAATTACAAGTTCAACAAAGTATTTACCTGCAATACCAGCCCAAAGATAATCTTTATCAAAACTCTTAAGACCCTGATTCTGACCAAGAATAATTTTCTTATATTTAGAACCGTTAAAAGTTACAAACTGACGATTTTCATATCTGTCGCGTTTTGCATTGAAATGTGGTCCAATCTGTGGAGCAGTTCTAATTGTATAAGCTACACCATTGTTGTTCATACCAGTTCCATCATCAGAATGAATCAAAACTTCCAACTTAAATACATATTCATCATCTTTAAAAGAATAGCGTTTACCTACGATATATTTTTTACCGTCTACCATAACTGGTTTTGTAAACATAACTTCTTTTTTAGCTTCATCGTAATTTACATTGAATGTTTCATTGATGATTTTTGTTTCGGCTGGTCCAAATGCAATAGCACAAGTTCTATTATTTTCACTTACGCTATCAGAAATCTGGATACCTTCTTTTGTAGCAGTATCGATATGTTTAACTAATTTATAGCTAATAATATCTCCACCTTTGTTTGTTAATTTAATTTCTGCAAGATTTGTGTTGATTGTGATTACTTCTTCAGGAATTACTTCTAATGAAGTTTCTTCAACTGTTTCTGATTTTCCAATAAGTTCAGACACTTCTGGAAGTTCTGTTGTTGCTTCTGCTGTTTCTGGATTTACAGTTTCTTCAATAACAGGAGTTGCATCTGTAATTTTACCTTTAAAGAATATAGGCTGAAGAACAAATGCAGCAATAATGACCAATGTTGAAAGTGCAATGGCCCATAGGGTGTTTTTATCCATAGGTTTCTCCTAGTTAAGGCACAGGATCATACCCGCCTTTATGAAATGGGTTGCATTTTAAAATTCGTTTAATTGCCAGATAAAGCCCCTTACCTGGTCCGTATTTTTGAATAGCCTCCATTGCATAATGGGAACATGACGGCGTAAACCTGCAGCATGGTCCATGCAAAGGAGAAATACAAATTTGATAAAATCGAATTAACAAACAGAAAAACTTAGTTAAAAATGCTTTTAACCATTTAATCATTTTTCTTAATTAATCCTGCCTTTTCACACAATAAACGAATTTGATCACATCGCGAGTGGAACGAATCATTTCCGGGATATATTAAAAACAACATATCGTAACCGGTGTTCAGATGTGATTTAAATAAACGATAGACTTCTCGGCTGTATCTTTTTGATAAGTTCCTTTCGACCGCGTTACCGTAGCCACGAATCAAAGGAAAACCAACTCGGTTCATATCCAGGTTATTCTCAAGGTAAAACAGCTTGGCGCCTGGTATACTTATCTTCTTTCCGCTTTTAAACAGCTTTTTAAAATCAGCGGGATTCTTTATGCGCTCTTCGCGTTTAAAAAATCCCGTTTCTATTAAGTCTGTTTCCATCCCTGTAAATTATTAGTACTTGTTCTTTTCGTCAGCTACTGATAATTTAGTGCGGCCCTTAGCACGGCGACGAGCTAAAATTTTGCGTCCACCTTTTGTTGCCATACGAGCTCTGAAACCAAATTTTCTATTGCGTTTTACTTTACTTGGTTGATATGTTCTTTTCATAGAAAGGACTCCTTATATATTTTTAAAAAAAATTTCCTATAATTAAATAAAAATAGTACTAAAATATAACATTATTATTTAGAATTGGTCAACATACTGTTTTTTAGTCTTTCAAATCGTTCAAGCATTTCAGGAGGAAGTCCTTCTGAAGTTTTTTCTTCATTTTTTTGAACCAATTTTTTATTTTCCAGCTGAGCAAGTTCTTTTTCCTGCTTTTCTATTTTAGCATCGAGTTCACTACGGGCTTTTTTTACCTGATTTTCATAAGTATCGCTTAAATTGGCAGAACTGCCGGCAACTCTAAAAGCAAGTCCTTTAATCTGCAAATCCGGTAAAGCCCATTTAAGCCCCTGCAAAATAAATTTCTGATTAAATTTTAAATATTGAATCCAGCCAGAATGATTAGCCTCTACAAGAAGCACACCGTTTTTCAAATCTACAACATGAGAATTGGCTGCAAGTTTTTCTCCAAGAGTAATATTTTCTTCTCCAGGAATTTCATCATTTTTTTTACCGATTTTTGAAACAACAGATCTCCATACATTAGGAAGTTCATTTCCGGTAGAACCTGTAATCATATTAATCAATCCGCTTAAATCGCCGGCAGTAAAAATTCTATCGCTAGTCATACCATTCTCCTCCCTTAATTTTATAAACCCTTGTGGAATCACGCATGTATCTTTCGTAAGGTTCACCTGGTAAAAAAGTACAGAACAACTGTTCGTATTCAGGAAGCATTGCTGTTAATTTTGCGCGCTTATCAGGATCAAGCTCAAGTAGAACATCGTCCATTAAAAGAACAGGCTTAAGACCGGTGGCGCGGGCTAAATATACAGCTTGAGCTACACGCAGCAAAAGTGAAACAAGTCGGCACTGCCCAGTAGAAGCTGTCTGTATAAAATAATTTCTGTCCTTAACAAAATTAATTTTATCGCGGTGAGGTCCACTTAATGTAGTTTCCATTTTTTTATCAGTTTCCCTATGATTAGTCAGATAGTTTAGAATATCCTGCGAAGCAGGACAAAAATTTTCTGAATTTTTATTAGCTTCTTTCCATGAAGGATCATAATAAATATACAGTCCACTAATACCAGTTATGTCTTCAAAAATTTTTCCAAAAATTTCGTTGAACTGAAAAATTGCTTTTTTACGTTTTTCCTGAACTATCAAACCGTAAGCTGCCAGCTGTCCATCATAAACATCCAGCATTTCATAATCATGATTTTTTAAAATTAAATTTCTGCTTTTTAAAACTTTTTTATAATTTCTTAAATCATCAATGTAAGAAGAATCGTACATCGTTAAAGACTGATCAATAAAAAATCTGCGGCACTCAGGTTCGCCAGTTGCAAAACGCAGATCATCATGACAGAACAAAATACATGGAATTGTGTTAATCAATTCTTTTCTGTCATGAATTCTTTTTCCATTTTTTTCAATTCGTTTTTTATTGTTTTCTAAAATTACAGAAACCTTTTGTGTATCATTTCCAAAACGATACATTGAATTCAAACTGAAATCTTTTTCTCCAGCTTTTATAATTTGAGAATCAACATGTGTTCTGAAACTAATTCCGTATGCAGAATAATAAAGAGATTCAAGTATGTTACTTTTTCCCTGTCCATTTTCTCCAACAAAATAAACTTCTTTACTTGAAAGATCTATGGAATCATTTTTGAGATTACGGAAATTATAAAATGTCTGATACAAGAACATATAATTTAATTATAAAAAATAGAAACTAAAATGGCGTTAACTACCACTCGTTAGTTAACGCCATCCTTTTATATTTAAAACTAACAATCGTTAGTCTAGTAATTCATTGGCATAATTACATGAATGTAATCACCAGCAGGTTCACCGCGAACAATTACAGCCTTTGTAATATTAGCTTCTTCATTACCCTGAGCATCATTAATATTAAAATCAAAAACTACATTTTCAGAATCAATAACTTTTAATGGTTCAGTTACATAAGTAAAATTCAAAGCCATTGAAATATCCTGTCCATCATAGCGACATGGAATTTCTTCATCTGCAGTACCAATATCTGATTCAGGAGAAATAAGTTTAAGAACACCAGAAGAAATTTTAAAAATAATTCTTGAAACTTTTTTATCAACCATGATTGTTGTTCTTTTAAGAGCTGCATCAAGATCAGCTTTATTTACCATGATAGACATTGTTAAGTTTTCTGGAATTACTTTCTGATAATTAGGGAACTGACCTTCAATAAGATTTGAAGAGAATTCAACACTACCAAATTTTACAAAGATAGATTTATCAATAACACCAATACTTACATTTCCTTCTTCTGGAGCATTCTTTAGAATTGATCCCAAAATTTTTGTAGGAATAATTGCAGGCTGGAAATCTGGTACATTGAATCCTGATTTATTTACACAAGAAAGACGACGTCCATCTGTAGCAACCATAGTTAATGTGTCGCCATTTTTTACAAAATAAACACCAGTCATAAAGTATCTGTTTCTATCATCTGATACAGCAAAAATAGTCTGCTTAATCATTTCTTTAAAATCTTTAGATGGAAGTTCAAAGAATGGTACATTTTCAGAAGAACCCATTTCTGGGAATTTATCAGAAGTCTGACTCTTAAGCTGGAACTTAACTTTCTTAGTTGTAGGTTTAATTGTAACTGTAATATCTTCCTGGATAAATTCTATATCTCCAGAAGGTAAAGAAGAAAGGATACTCATAAACTTATCACAGAAAATTGTAGTGCGTCCTTCTTCCAAAATATCTACAGGTATTGTTGTTGTAAATTTTACAGCTGAATCTGTAGCTTTAATTGTTAATGCATTGTTTTCTGCAATTACAAGAATATTAGAAAGAATTGATACAGGACTTTTGTTTGTAATAACTTCCTGTGCAATTGAAATTTCCTTAATCATTGCATCTCTGTCGAATGTGAATTTCATGTTTATACTCCTTTTCCCAGTTTTTATTTATTAATAAATTTGTTTAAATTTAGTAATAGTAATAATAAGTAATGTTGATAATGTGGATAACATACTTAATTCCATATAATACAAGAATTTAGTTAAGTATATATCTAGTAAATAAATATACACAATGTATCCACATTTCCACAGTTTACTTTAATGAATGTAATTTATCCACAAGAAATCAACAACTTATAAACATTATTTTTTATAGTCTTTGATTTCTCTGATTAACAGCTGAATCTTAGATTCAAAAGAAGAATCTACTTTAATTTGTTCTTCAACATTTTCGCAGGCGTTCATAACAGTAGTATGATCACGGCCACCAAATTCATTTCCTAGTTCTGTAAAAGAAATTTCTGTAAGTGTTCTGGAAATGTACATTGCAATATGTCTTGGAGTTACAAATTTTTTATCACGCTTTTTACCCTTAATATCTGAAATTGAAATCTGATAGTTATCAGCAACAACCTTCTGAATAACATCAAGAGAAATATTTTCAGTTCCAGTTCCAATTAAATCTTTTAAATGTGATTTTACATTTTCAAGAGTAATTTTCTGACCCATTAATTCTTCAAGACCAATAACTTTATTTAATGCAGCTTCAAGGTCACGAACATTTGTTTCAATATTTTTTGCAATAAAATCAATGATTTCTGAATCAAGATGTTTATTATAAAGTTCAGTTTTTTTCTGAAGAATTGCTACACGAGTTTCATAATCAGGAACAGTCAAATCAATTGAAAGACCTTTAGAAAGACGACTTACAAGACGGTCGGCCATATTTTTAATTTCTCTGATTGGACGGTCACATGTAAAAACCATCTGTGCTTTTTTCTGAGAAAGAGCATCAAAGGTATGGAATAATTCTTCTTGAATACCAGTTTTATTCTGTAAAAAGTGAATATCATCCAAAAGAAGAACATCAAGATTTCTATATTTGTTTTTAAATTCGTTTGGCTTTTTAGAACTTAAAGAGCTTGTAAAATCATTTGTAAAATCTTCTGCAGATAAATATCCGATTTTTAAATCTTCTTCGTTATTCTGATGAATATAATTTCCTATGGCCTGCATAAGATGGGTTTTACCTAATCCAGATCCGCCATAAAAAAGTACAGGGTTATATTTTTTTCCAGGATTTTTAGCAACAGCCAATGCAGCATTATAAGCATAATTACTGTTATCACCAGGAACAAATGAATCAAATGTAAAATCTTCACTTAATTGTGGATGTTGTTTTTTTGATGGCTTTTTTACAACTGGAGTTTCAACTTCTTTTGCAGCAGGAGTTTTTTCAGATTCTTTTTCATGTGAAACTAATGTTGCAGAAGCAGTAGATTCAGCTTTAATAATACATTCAATTTTTAAATTATTAAGACCAGTAACTTCTCTAAGTTTATTTTCAATAACAGTTAAAGAACCTTTAGAAGTAACCTGATTTTTCATAAAAGGAGAAGCTACAGATACAGTAACTGTATCAATTGTGTCTTCAACATAATTTACATTAAAGTTAAAAACAAATTCATTTTCGCGATTTTCATTGATATATTGAGTATGCAGTTCTTCCATTGCATACTCAAAGGCTTCTTCATACATTTTTTCAGACATATTTATATTATTCTCAACTTCAGGACTTTCTTCAAGATATATTCTAAAATCTACATATAACTAACACTTGTTAGTTACAGCATTCATTGAATTTTACGTTTTTTTCGATTAAAATAAAATGTTCTCTAATTTTGTAAACCGCAAGTTGTTTCAACAACTGAGGATTTACAAAACGTTCGCGCAAGCGAACACTTAAATAAACAGAGTTTTTGCAAAAAAACTCGGGACTTAAAATAGATGGCGCTATTTTAGCCATCTATTTTAAACGTTCATAATTTAAAATAGAGGGAAAAAATGCCTACAGAAAATTACGGTGCAAGTAACATCCAGGTTTTAAAAGGTCTTGAAGCTGTTCGAAAAAGACCTGGTATGTATATTGGTTCTACAGGACCTCGTGGTCTTCATCATCTTGTTTACGAAACAGTTGATAACTCAATTGATGAAGCTATGGCTGGTTTTTGTGACAACATTATTGTTGCTCTTGAAAAAGATGATGTAGTTCGTGTTGATGACAATGGAAGAGGTATTCCAGTAGATATTCACCCAACAGAAAAAATCAGTGCTTTGGAGCTTGTACTTACTCGTCTTCATGCCGGTGGTAAATTTGAAAAAAGTGCCTATAAAGTTTCTGGTGGTTTGCATGGTGTTGGTGTATCCTGCGTTAATGCACTTTCAGAATGGATGGAAGCAACTGTAAAACGTGATGGTCATATTTACCGACAAAAGTATGAACGAGGTATTCCAAAAACTAAAGTTGAAATTATTGGTGATACAGAAGAACACGGTACAATTATTCGCTGGAAAGCTGATAAAACAATTTTTACAGAAACTACAACTTACGATTATGATGTTTTAAAAGAACGTCTTCGTGAATTAGCTTTCTTAAATTCAGGAATCAAAATTACTTTCCGTGATGAACGCCTTGAAACACCAAAAGAAGAAGTTCTTCAGTTTATTGGTGGTATCAATGAATTTGTAAAAATGATTGATGTTGGTAAGGCTGTTGTTCCAGAAGAACCAATTTATATCAATGAAGTAAAAGATGATGTAGTTACTGAAATTGCAATGCATTACAACAATGGTTATTCAGAAAATGTTCAGAACTATGTAAATGATATTCACACTCGCGAAGGTGGTACTCATCTTGAAGGTTTCAAATCTGCAATTCGTTTTGTATTAAATAAATTTCTTGATTCAAATGAAAAACTTCGCAAGCAGTTAGATAAAGATGAAAAACTTACTTATGAAGATTTGTCTTCTGGTTTGACTGCAGTAATTTCTATGAAAGTTCCTGAACCAGAATTTGAAGGTCAGACAAAAGAGAAATTAGGTAATACAGAAGTTCGTACAATTGTTGATCAGATTGTAAAAGAAAAACTCACAGTATATTTTGAACAGAATCCTGCCGTACTTGAAGCAATTCTTAAAAAGGCAATGGATGAAGCTAAGGCTCGTATTGCTGCCCGTAAAGCTAAAGACAATGCACGCAAAAAGAATTCAAACGATGGCTTTGGAATGCCAGAAAAACTTTCTGACTGTTCAGAAAAACATGATCCAGCTTCTTGTGAAGTATACATAGTCGAAGGAGATTCTGCGGGTGGTTCTGCAAAGAAGGGTAGAGATCCAAAACATCAGGCCATTCTTCCTCTCTGGGGTAAGATGCTTAATGTTGAAAAAGTTCGTCCAGAAAAAGTAATTGATAACGATAAACTTCAGCCAGTAATTGCTTCTTTAGGAACAGGTATAGGTAAAGATTTTAATATTGATAAATTACGCTATCACAAAATTATTATTATGGCCGATGCCGATGTCGATGGTTCACACATTCGTACATTGTTATTAACTTTCTTCTTCCGCTATATGCCACAGCTTATAGAAAATGGTTATGTATATTTAGCTATGCCTCCATTGTTTAAAGTACAGCTTGGCAAGAAAGAACCTGTTTATTGTTATTCAGATGCAGAACGTGATGCTGCTCTTGAAGCACTTGGTGAACAGAGAGATAAAGCTGATGTACAGCGTTATAAAGGTCTTGGTGAAATGGATGGTAAACAGCTTTGGGAAACAACAATGGATCCTGCTCATCGTAAGATGCGTGTTGTTACAATTCCTGATGCAATTGCTGCAGATAGAATCTTCAGTGTTTGTATGGGTGAAGAAGTTGAACCTCGTCGTGAGTTCATTGAGTCTAATTCAAGCTACGCTAATTTGGATATTTAAAAATAAACTAACACTCGTTAGTCAAAATAGGAACAAAAAATGTTAGAAGAGATTAAAACACCGGAAGGTGGATCAGTAATAAAAATCCCAATCGAAGATGAAGTTAAACAGGCTTACATTGACTATTCAATGTCTGTAATTGTTCAGCGTGCTCTTCCAGATGTTCGTGATGGTCTTAAACCAGTTCATCGCCGTATTATGTACGCAATGGATACACTTCACCTTGCAAGCGGTGGCAAAACTAAAAAATGTGCCACAATCGTTGGTGAAGTTCTTGGACATTACCATCCACATGGAGATGCTTCAGTTTACGATGCACTTGTTCGTCTTGGACAGGATTTTGCTCAGCGTTATACAACAGTAACTCCACAGGGAAACTTTGGTACAATCGCCGGTGACCCTGCTGCCGCTTACCGATACACTGAAGCTAAGATGTCAAAGATCACCGAAGAAATGACAGCCGATATCAACAAAAACACAGTTGATATGATTCCTAACTTCGATGATACAACTAAAGAACCAGCAGTACTTCCTGCCGCTTTCCCATTCTTACTTTGTAATGGTACAACAGGTATTGCCGTTGGTATGGCTACCAATATGCCAACTCACAACTTGCGTGAAGTTGCTGCAGCAATTTCTGCTTACATTGATAATCCTGAAATTTCAATTGAAGAATTGATGCATTACATTAAAGGACCAGACTTCCCAACTGGCGGTACAATTTTTGGTACAGCTGGAATTAAAAAAGCTTATACAACTGGTCGTGGTAAAATTACAATTCGTTCTAAGTTCACAATTGAAACAGATAAAAAAGGACGTGAATCAATTGTATTTACAGAAGTACCATATGGTGTAAATACAACAAATATTATCCGCCGCATTAAGGAATTAAACCGCGATAAACAGATTGATGGAATTGTTGATGCCAACGATGAATCATCTGACCGTTCAGGTATGCGTCTTGTAGTTGAACTTAAAAAAGGTGCAATTACAAAAATAGTTCTTAATCAGCTTTTTACAAAAACAGATTTACAGTCAAACTTTGGTGTAATAAATCTTGCACTTGTTCCACAGGAAAAAGAAGGTGCTCCTCGTTATGATGAACCTGGTTTGCTTACACTTCCACAGACTTACTTAAAGCCAGAAGTTCTTAATCTTAAGCAGTTGATTATGCACTTTGTAAAACATCGTGATGAAGTTATTACTCGCCGTTGTATTTACGATTTAAAAGTTGCAAAACATAAGATGCACATTTTGGAAGCTTTGATTACAGCTATCAACAATATTGATGAAGTAATTAAAATTATCCGAAGCAGTAGAAACACAGACGAAGCAAAACTTCGCTTAGGAGAACGCTTTAATTTTGATGATGAACAGACAACAGCAATTGTTGAAATGCCTCTTAAGAGACTTACTCATTTGCTTATTGAAGATCTTCAGAAAGAAATTAAAGAACTCCAGGCTTGGATAGATTACCTTCAGGATCTTCTTGATCATCACGAAAAAATCTTACAGCTCATTAAAGATGATACAAACAAGCTGGCAGAAAAATATGGTGATGACCGCCGTACAGATATTGTTCATGACGAAGTTGAAGAAATCAATGTAGAAGATATGATTAAAGATGAAGACATGGTTGTTATGATTTCTCGTCTTGGTTATATCAAACGCGTTTCAGTTGATAAATATAAAAAGCAGAGTAGGGGAGGTACTGGTAGTAACGGAACTAACTTGCTCGAAGAAGATTACATTAATCAGCTGTTCATTGGTTCGACAAAAGAAAAGTTGTTATTCATAACTAACATCGGTAAAGCTTATTGGCTTAAGATTCATGAAATTCCAGAAACAGAAAAAGCCAGCCGTGGTTCACATGTAAAAGGTTTACTCCAGGTTGGACCAGATGAAGAAATTACTACAATTGTATCCCTTAAAGAATTCTCTGATGATCAGTATCTGTTCATGACAACAGCAAATGGTATTGTTAAGAAGGTTCGTTCATCTGAATTCCAAAATGCAAAAACTAAAGGTATCATTGGTATTAAACTTAATGACGGTGATAAACTTGTTAGTGCAATTCTTACAGACGGTAAATCTGAAGTTATGCTTATTACTCGTCGTGGTAAAGCTCTTAGAATCACAGAAGATTCTGTTCGCTGTATGGGTCGTGCCGGTGTTGGTATTAAAGGTATGAAGCTTACAGAGGGAGATGAAATTGCTTCTGCTGTAAAAGCTGAACAGGATGCTAACATTATTCTTATGACAGAAAAGGGTGTTGGAAAACGTATTTCTTTTGACTTCTTCTCTGTACATGGTAGAGGTACTGGTGGTCAGCGTATCTTTGGTAATACTGACGGTAAAGGCGAAATCATCGGTGCTATGAGTGTTAAGGAAAATGACGAAGTAGTTTGTATGACAAGTCAGGGTAAAACACTCCGCTTCAAGGCTTCCGAAATCAAGGAACAGGGACAGGGTGCATCTGGCGTTAAGATTGTAAAAATTAATGAACCAGACTATCTCGTAGGAATTGATAAGGTTGAAGAAAAGGATGATGTAGAGTAGTGAAATAAAATAATAACTAACGGTCGTTAGTTATTATTTAAAAAACTGCAGTCTTTTAAAGTTGACAAAAATTACTAATTCATTAATAATGAAATTATTAAAAAAGGGTATGAATTAATTTGAATTAATTCTAGGGTGATTATACATCAGGCAAGGCTGGTCGATTATTCGATCAGCTTTTTTTATTTAACCAAATTTTACTTATCCACAAATCCACTAAGATATCCACATTTTAATAGTTATCCACAATGATATCCACAACGGTGGATAAGTCTTTATAGATAAATTAATCTATTTGGGTTTTACTTTTTCAAAAAATTTATGTTTCACGTGGAACAGGTTTGTGAAGTAATTTGTAAAAATAGTATGAGAAAATGTTTCATGTGAAACAGAAAAAAAGTGATGATTATAGTTATTTAGAAATATAAAAATGTTTAGTGTTTCATGTGAAATATTGATGAATAGTAATACGGTGTGTAAATTATTAATCGTTAAAATGTTTCATGTGAAACACTGTTAGTTTAGACAAATTAGTGAATTGTGGATAGTTAAATTGTTTTACGTGGAACAGATAATGGAATGAGAATAAGAATAAATGTTTCATGTGAAACATTCGAAAAATATATGAAGGATTAAAATAGATGGCTAAAATTTTGCCATCTATTTTAAGTCTCGAGTTTTTTGAAAAAACTCTATTTATTTACGTGTTCGCTTACGCGAACGTTTTGTAAATCTTCAGTTGTTGAAACAACTTGCGGTTTACAAAATTAAAAAAGAAATAAAAATGATAAATCAGTGTTTCACGTGGAACATTCAGAAATATATTGAAGCTGAATTTTGAGGTAGGGCAGTGGTGACTAAAAATGTTTCATGTGAAACATTTATTTGTAATTAAAATCGTTAACAACCGTTTGTTAGTTTAAAGCCAATTCCTAACAACCGTTTGGAAGTCTATTATTTTTCTAAAAACTTATTTTTCAGCATTTCTTTTTCTTCATCGCTAATATTCAGGGATTCTTTGAAAAAAGTGTCTAAAGAACCAAAATCTGTTTCTAGAGTAAGTAAAGAAGCATTAATAAACTCTGTTTTGGCCAAAAGTGATAATCTTATCTTTTTACTTAATGCAAGATCTCCCTTTGCAAGAATAAGTCCTATATATGCCATATTCGCCTTAAATCTGAACACTTTATTAGTAAAAAGATAATCCTTGATAATTTTATCTCTATCTACACCTAAAAAGGAAAGTAAAAGAGCTGCAATAATACCGGTTCTGTCTTTTCCAGCTGTACAATGAAAAACTACAGAAAACTGGTCTTCTGGCAAGTAAAGAATAGTTTTTAGAATATTAACAATATTAGTCCTGCATTCGTTAGATACCAAATCTCTATATAAATCTACAGGTTGAGGCATCATATATAACGATTTAAATGAATGAATGCGTTTTTCGTGACTTATTCCCAAAATACCTTCTTCAGATACAGGCATCCATAAATAATTAACATCTTTGATTTTTGTTTCAGGTTTTTCTTTTAATTCTTTTGTGCAGCGTAAATCTATAATAGTTTTTAGGCCATATACAGATTTAAGTTTAGTAATGTCGTGTTTTGATAATTTTGTGAGGGCTTTACCGCGAATTAGCATATGTTTTTTAATTGTTCTGTTATCCTGAGTTTTGATTCCACCTAAATCACGAAAATTTGAAATATGCTTTAATTTTATAATTTCCATAGTAATTTTTTTCCTCACCTATATCTTATTATCGATTTTTGTAAGGTTAACTTTATCTTTTACTAATTATGCGTTAATTTACATACAATATGTTAAGAAAAATTAAATCTGTTGGAATTATTGGAATGGGAGCAGTAGGTGCTGTTGTTGGAGAACAATTGCATTCTGTTCTTGGGAATAATCTGTATTGTATTATGGATTCGGATAGAAAGACTAAATATTCTGAATCTGGCATCTATATAAACAATAAAAAAATTGATTTTAATTATGTTTTGCCCTCTGAATCAAAAATCTGTGATTTAATCATAATTGCTACAAAAAACCTTCAGTTACAGGAAGCTTTGATTAATATTAAGGGTTTTGTTGGACCAGATACTGTTATCCTTTCACTTTTAAATGGTATTCAATCAGAAAGAGATATTGAAGCTGTTTTTGGTAATAATTCCTGTTTGTATGGTTTTATTATTGATTTGCAGTCAATTAATCTATCTGGAAAAATCAGCTGTAGTGGAAAAGGCTGTATTGTATTTGGCGAAAAGACCAATTGTGAATCTGATCGTGTTATGGCTGTAAAATCACTTTTTGAAGATTGTGGCATTAAATATAAAGCTTCGGAAAATATACAGCTGGATATGTGGAAAAAGTTCCTGATTAATACAATGTTTAATTCCTTGGCAGCAATTACCCGTTCTACTTATGGCGGATTCAAATTTGACTGTATGCAGGATGCTTCCAGAAAGATTGGCTATGAAGTTGTTAAGATTGCAAATGCTGAAGGAATAGCATTAACAACTGCCATGATTGAAGAAGATATTGCAAAGAATCTAAGTTATGATCCAAAAGGTAAATGTTCTATGCTTCAGGATATGGAAGCTGGCAGAAATACAGAAAATGATTTCTTTTGCGGAACAATAGTTAAACTTGGTAAAAAACATAATATTCCTACACCTTATTGTGAATTTCTCTGGGATTTGATTAAGGGTTCGGAATTAGTTAGACAGATATGATTTACAGTAAAATAGTTCACGGAAAGTTTATAGACAGACCTAACAGATTTATTGCTCATGTTGAAGTTGAAGGAAAAATCGAAACTGTTCATGTAAAGAATACAGGCCGGTGTAGAGAATTACTTCTTCCTGGTGTTGAAGTTGTTCTTGAAGATTTTAGACAAAATCCTGGTAAACGCAGAACTCTTTTTGATTTAATTGCTGTTTATAAAATTTATCCTGAACATCTGGAGAAAAAGCCGCTGCTTATTAATATGGACAGTCAGGCACCTAACAAGGTTGTTTTTGAATGGCTTAAGCAACAACAGAAAAATAATGAGCCTTTGTTTTCTGTAATTCATCCTGAATATACTTATGGTCAGTCTCGCGTAGATTTTTATCTGGAAAATACTGATCATGAAAAAATCCTGATGGAAGTAAAGGGCTGTACTTTAGAGGTTGATGGTCAGGGCTATTTTCCAGATGCACCAACAGAACGAGGTGTTAAGCATTTAAGGGAACTGGCAGCTGCTCAACAGGCTGGGTACAAATGTTATCTCACTTTTGTGATTCAAGTTCCCGGAGTTGTGTTTGTTATGCCTAACAATATTACTCATCCTGAATTTGGACAGGCTTTAGAAGAGGCAAAAGCTGCAGGAGTTGAAGTTCTTTATTTGCAGTGTGATGTAAAAGATAATGAATTAAAAATAATTAATAGAAACTAACGAGCGTTAGTCAAAATTTTATATTGGTATGGATGCAACTGCTCATAAATATATTTCAAAAGACGTAGAAGAAGAAAAGGAAGCGTAGTTTGT
>JAEDFM010000058.1 GCA_016292805.1 Treponema sp.
ATCAGCATTCTGTGTGGGTTCTGGTTTTAGGAATGAGTCAGATTCTTCTATTAATTCTGGTAATTGCCGTTATTATTTCTGGAATTTCTGCTTCATGGATTTCTAGAAAAATTGTATATCCTCTTAATTCTATCAATCTTGATGAACCAGAAACTTCTGATGTTTACGAAGAACTTAAACCATTCACAAAACGAATTGCAGAAGATAATTTTGAAAAAGCTCAGCGGGAAGAAATCCGCCAGCAGTATACAGCAAATGTAAGCCACGAATTAAAGACTCCACTTACAAGCATAAGCGGTTTTGCAGAAATCCTGATGAAAGGAGGAACAGACCCTAAAATTACAATAGACTTTTCAAAATCCATTTACGATGAAGCTCAGCGCATGACGGTTCTTGTAAACGATATCATCAAGCTTTCCAAACTGGACGAAAAATCTATCGCTATAGAAAAGGAAGCTTTGAGCCTGCGTTCAATCTGCCGGGAAGTTTTAGATATTCTTGGTGCCAGTGCAAAAACTAAAAATCTTTCTATCAATTTGGAAGGAGATTCTGGCCTTATTAACGGTGTAGAACCTGTAATCTACGAAATGATTTACAACCTTGTGGACAATGCCATCAAATACAACAAAGTAGACGGAAGTGTAAATATCCGCATTCAGGAACTTACAAACACCAACGGAGCAAAAAATAAGGTTATTCTTTCTGTCCACGATACAGGAATCGGTATTCCAGCTGCTGAAAAAGACCGAATCTTTGAACGCTTCTACCGCATAGACAAAAGCCGTTCCCGATCCCTTGGAGGAACTGGACTAGGTTTAAGTATTGTAAAACACGCCGCAAAGTACCACAACGCCAGCATTCTTGTTACTAGCGAAGAAGGAATAGGCAGCACTTTTACAGTGGTATTTGAAGGGTAATTTTTACACAAATCAAATGATGCCGTGTTTATTCCAAGTGAATACGGTTTGATATCCAAGGCGGGCGTACCATTTGCCTACTCCCGTCCAGTGGATCCAGCTGATTTCGTAGCCTTCTTCCTTTAAAATCTGGGTGGCAAGCTGTACCATTTTAAGCCCGATTCCCTTGCGTCTGAAGGCGGGAACAGTTCCTACACAACCAGGTCCGCCCACTTTGATTTTTCGCTCTCCCAGATTACAGGTGCCCATATCTTCAACTACACAAAAACTGGCCAGTTCCCCGTTCAGAAATCCGCAGAAGACCCGTTCGCCTGTTTTGAAAATGTCAAATTGACTCCAACTTTCATCAACTTGATTTACTGCAGAAAAAAGTTTTTCACCATCGCCTTTGTACCATCCAAAAGTTGTTCCTTCCGGCACAGGGATTTCCAGACTGTTTACATCAAAGTCAGAAAGGTTGAGAATCTGTTCGTCGAAATTTTCTTCTGTCTGCATCTCAGTGATATAATCCATTTTAAAGTGATTTGGATGCATTTGATTAAAAAGTTCTATGGCTTCATTTTTTGTCATGGTTAAAAATATATCATAAGAATAACACGGTGACATCTATTTTGTAAATTTTACCACCTAAACTGGATGTTTTATGCTTTTTGAGTGGTAAAAAAAGAGAATGATTTGACTATAAACTCTTGTTTTACCACTCAAATGAGCTTTTTTAATAGTTTGAGTGGTAATTTCAAACTTCTGGGGGGGCTGTGCTGTGCAAACTTCGCAAATTACCACTCAAACACGCTGTTGCCCATTGTTTGAGTGGTAAATTCCATTTTCTGGTAGCGCTGTGCAGGGCCCGCAAAATTTTACATAAATTTTACAAAAACTTAATATTCAAACTCCACGCATTTTGCCATAGTTGAGCCATGATTTTGAATGTAATTTCGCAGGTTGTGGGTTTTATTGGATCTTTGTGTCTTTTGCTTTTTGGCATGAATATGCTGAGTAACGGTATTCAAAAAGGTGCCGGCAGCGGACTTCAAAAGCTGCTTGGGAAAATTACCGGCAACAGGTTTTACGCGGTTCTTACAGGAATTGGTGTTACAGCCATAATCCAGTCTTCTGGTGCAACAACCGTAATGGTTGTTTCCTTTGTAAATGCAGAGATTTTAACGCTGGAGCAGGCTATCGGCGTAATTTTTGGTGCCAATATTGGTACTACGGTTACCGCCTGGATTGTTTCACTTTTTGGATTCAGTTTTTCTATTGCAGCCATGGCCATTCCACTTTTTGGATTTGGTTACATTCTAAAATACTTTAAGAAGTTTAAAATCCATAACTTTGCAGAAAGCTTTATGGGGTTTGCACTTTTATTTATGGGACTTGGCTTGCTAAAGGAAAGCCTCACTCTTGGGCCAGGTGCCAGCCGCATCTTTGCTGTTATAAATGGATGGGGAATTGGCGGCATTCTTCTGGGCGTACTTCTTGGTACACTGATTACAGCTCTTATCCATTCAAGCTCTGCCATGACAGCAATTGTTCTGACTATGGCCAGCAACGGAACTTTAAGCTGGGAGCTGAGTGCCGCAATCGTTTTGGGAAGCAACATTGGTTCTACAGTTGATGCCCTTATGTCCAGCTTTGGGGCAACCGTAAATGCCCGCCGTACAGCCTTTGTTCATGTTGCATTTAATGTTACGGGGACAGTCCTTGCACTTTTAGTTTTCAAACCTTTCCTTACTCTTATTGATTTTATTGTTCCACTTTCCCCTAGTGCCAACATTACAACTCACATTGCAATGCTCCATACAATTTTTAATATTTGCGCCACAGCCATTTTTGTTCCTTTTGTAAATCAGATTGCAGCAATTTCCAAAAAAGTGATTCCTGAAACTCAAACAGAAAAAGACGAACATTATCATTTTCCAGCTATTCTTCCTCATTCAAGAATCAGTGCCGATTTATACTCTTACCAGATCCAGACTGAAATCAGCAAAATGAGCGCAAAGGTTATGGAAATGTTCGATTCAATCTGCAATAGCTTTATGAATCCTAAAAATGCCGATGATGAAAATGAACGGGTAAAATTCCTGGAAAATTACATTGATGAAATGAACGCTGCAATCACAGATTTCCTGCAAAAATGTGCCCGTCTGCCAAATGCAAACCGCGACGATAGAAATCATTTTTCGGATTTACTCCACATCACTGATACTTTGGAAAACTTAAGTGATGAAACTTGTTCCCTTATGCACACTGTAAAAAAATATGTTTCCCGCGAAAACTATGAATCAACTTCCAGGCGTTCAAAAGAAATTGAAGATTATGTTGAACGTGTACGAATCTTTTTTGAACAGATTTGTGTTTATTTTACTGTAGGGTTTACTCAAGACGAAAAGCTTGCCGGCGAAGCAATCGAACAGAAAATTGACGAAACAAAAAAGGAACTTAAACGGGCCAGTCGCAAACGCCTTGAGGCAGGTGCTGATGTAAAAGAAGAACTTCAATATATGGACATTGTACGCAAAGTTGAACGGGCCGGCGACTGCATATATACAATGTTGCAAAGTGTATAATTTTTTGGAGTCTTCGATGGTTCAAAAGCTTCATCAAAAGAGGCACAGAGACTCCATATTCAGAATGATTGACAATTCTCAAGTTTTAATATAAATTTGCAACCATGTTGCAAAAGTCATATCACACTAAAACAACAGATTTAATATCTCAGTTTATTGGACTTAATCTGGAAAAAGGTTTTACAGCCGGTGAATTATCTGATTTTTTAAAATCTAATGGTGTGGAAGTAAACAAAACAACTATATATCGCAATCTTGATAAAATGACTGAAAATGGTCAGCTGATTAAACATAAATCTATGATTAATGAAGGCTTTGTTTATCAGGCGGTGGAAGATGTACACCACTGCGAGGAGCACATTCATTTTCAGTGTTGCAAATGTGGTTCGGTTATTCATCTTGATGATTCAAAAACAGCGGAATATCTTAAATCAATTTCCAGTGAACTTGGACTTAAAATTGATTTAAATCTTTCTTCTCTAAATGGACTTTGTCAGAAATGCAGAACACAAGATTAAATAAATTGCGAACAGTTCTGTCTGTTCTGCTGCTGCTCATTACAATTTTCTCCTTTTTTAGAAAAATATGCCTGGTGGCATTGGGAAGGCTAGACTACAGCTAAAAACTGATGCACGCCCGAGAAACGAAGAGGCTGGCGCTTGCGCCAGAGCCCGACAGGGCCGGCCGTAGGTAAGCTCTGAGTTGCGAGTTGGTAGAAAATACTGGCGCAAAAAAATAGAAAAAGGAAAATTAAAATGAATAAAACACTTAAATCAATAATTATTAGTGCTGCAATGTTTGCTGCTTCAGCTTCACTTTTTGGGGCTTCAAAAAAATCAATTGTTTGTACAACCTTCCCAGAATATGACTGGGTTATGAATATTCTGGGAGAAAAGGCTGGCAGTTTTGATGTAACCTTGCTTCAGAATAATGGAACTGATTTGCACAGCTATCAGCCTTCGGTAAAAGATATTGCAAAAATCGCAAATGCAGATTTGTTTGTTTATGTAGGTGGCGAAAGCGACCAATGGGTGGAAAAAGTTGTATCCCAGTCTGTAAACAAAAAACAGATTGTAGTAAACATGCTGGAAGTTCTTGGGGATAAGGTTCGTGAAGAAGAAATTGTAGAAGGCATGCAGGCCGAAGAAGAGGAAGAACACGAACATCACCAGCATCATGGCGAGGACGAGAATGAAGAAGAAGTTGAATATGATGAACACGTTTGGCTTTCTTTGAATAATGCTATTGATTTGACAAATGTACTATGTGCAGAAATTTCAAAAATCGACGGTGGGAATGCTTCTGTTTACTCAAAAAATGCTGAAGCTTACACAAAGCAGCTTGCCGCATTGGATGCTGAATTCAAAGCTGCAGTAAAATCTGCAAAGAAAAGCACTGTTCTTTTTGGTGACCGCTTCCCATTCCGCTATCTTACAGATGATTATGATTTGAATTACTATGCAGCCTTTTTAGGTTGTTCTGCAGAAAGTGAAGCAAGCTTTGAAACAATCATCTTCCTGGCAAATAAGGTTGACGAACTTGGATTAAATGCAGTTCTTATAATTGAAAAGAGTGATACAAAAATTGCTAAAACAGTTGTAAACAGCACAAAAAATAAAAATCAGCAGATTCTTGAAATGGATTCTTTGCAGTCTATTACAACTAAGGAAATTATTGGCGGAAGAAATTATCTTTCTGCCATGAAGAAGAACTTGGAAGTCTTGAAGAAAGCATTGAACTAGAAAAATCGAGGAAAAAATATGGCTCTATTGGAGTGTAAAAATCTTTGCGTTGGGTACAGTTCAAAAACTGTACGGGAAAATCTGAATTTCTGTGTGGAAAAAGGTGATTTCTTTTTTATTGTGGGTGAAAACGGCAGTGGGAAATCTACCCTGATGAAAACCTTTCTCAAATTCATAAAACCTCTTTCTGGGGAAATTATTTATTCCCCTGAATGGGATTCGAAAGGAATAGGGTATCTTCCACAGACTTCAGAAATTCAAAAATCATTTCCAGCTACAGTTTGGGAAATTGTGCTTTCAGGGAATCAGGCTTCTCTTGGATGGCTGCCATTTTATTCAAAAAAGGCAATTCAAAAAGCCAAAGCAAATCTTGAAAAGCTTGGAATGACCGATTACACAAAGAAAAGCTTTAAGGAGTTGTCTGGCGGTCAGCAGCAAAGGGTTCTTTTTGCCCGTGCTTTATGTGCCGCCAGTTCTATTCTTGTAATGGACGAACCTGCCAAAGGTTTTGATTCAGAAATTACAGAAAAAATGCACGAAATTTTAAAAGAGCTAAATGAACAGGGACTTACAATAATTACCATAAGTCACGATAGAGAAGCTGCAGAAAAGTATGCATCTAAAATTTTGAAACTGGGAGAAAATTCGGAATTAGTGGAGGCTGCTAAATGACAGAACTTTTTGAAACCATAAAATTATATTTTTCCTTTTCTTTTGTTACTTACGCTTTTATAGCAGGAATAATGATTGCCATTGTTTCTTCTTTACTGGGTGTTACTTTAGTTCTAAAAAGATTTTCTTATATTGGTGATGGTCTTTCGCATACTGCTTTTGGGGCCATGGCTCTAGCATCAGTTTTGAAAATTTCACACAGTACAATATTTGTTCTGCCGGTAACAGTTTTATTTGCAATTTTAATTTTGTGTGCAAAGGAAAATTCAAAGATCAAAGGTGATGCCAGTGTAGCAATGATTTCTACCGGTGCCCTTGCAATCGGATACTTTTTAATGAATATTTTTTCGCCACCTGCAAACCTTTCTGGCGATGTATGCAGTACTTTGTTCGGTTCAACATTAATTTTAACACTTACTAAAACTGATACAATTTTTTCAGTAATTATTGCTGCTATTGTAATTATTCTGTTTTTGTATTTTTACAACCGAATTTTTGGTCTGACCTTTGATGAAGATTTTGCACATACTTGCGGTATTAACACAAAAATTGTAAACATAATTTTTTCATCTGTAGTTGCAGCTGTAATTGTTCTTGCAATGAATCTTGTAGGAACACTTTTAATTTCGGCCCTGATAATTTTCCCTTCCGTATCTTCAATGATGATTTTTAAAAGCTTCAAAAGAGTTACTATTTATTCCTGCGTTTTTTCTGTAACAGGAACAGTGATTGGACTTTTTGTTTCGGTAATTTCAGGAACCCCAGTAGGTGCTACAATAGTTGTAATTGATATAGTAATTTTCACTATTTGTTCAGTAATAAGTAAGATTAGGAGTTTATGATGAAGAATAACAAAATAATTATTTTCACATTGTTAGCCTTAGGAATATTTTCAGGATGTAGCAAAAAGAATGATGCTAATTATGTTAATCAAAACAATACTCAAGGAAATAATTTCGAAATTACTAATGATATTGAAGCTACAAATACAGCTGAAAGTCAAGAAATAACAGATGATGAGACAATTTATTTTATTCCATCAAATCCACTTACTGAAGTGCCAGAAAAAATTGATTTGGACTTTACAAAGATGAATTATAACATGGCCTCAAGTATAATGTTTGAAATGCTGATTGAACCAGAGAAATATATTGATAAAACCGTAAAGATTTCCGGGCAATTAGAAACTTCTATTTATGAAGGTAACAGATATTTTTCAGTAATTAATTGGGATTTAACAGGTTGCTGTCCCTCAGGCTTAAATTTCATTCCTCCAGATTCTATGATATATCCAGATAATTTTCCTGAATCCAGTTCTCTTATAACTGTAATTGGAACAATGAAAGAAGCATTTAATGGGAAAAGCAATGAACTTTATTTTTTTGCAGCAAGCGTAACATCTTCATTTTAAAGAATGATATTTACTCTCCAAAACAGATGCCTAAAGATTTAGCCTGTTTAATTGAAGTTGAATTAACATTTACGATTTTTGTATAACCCGCAACTTTATTCAATTCTACTGGAATAATACTGTCATTTTTTCCTTGTATTCTTTTTTAGATAACTGAGCATCCTGCTTTGTTTTTGCATCTTCTGCAATCTTTCACCAGCTGCTTTCAGGAGACTTTTACTCATCAGATTCATTCCATGTAAAACTGCGTGAGTGTATGGAGGGGCTGCAACCGCAGGTTGCAGTCTTTAGATGAGCGAATAGCGAACCCCGGAACACACGACCCGAAGCGAATGCGAAGGGGCACGCCCAAATTCTACAAATATTTTTTCAGTTCTTTTCCTTCCGCCCCAGCGTAAAGTTCAATAAAACCTTTGGCCGGCGAAGAATTGATTTTTGGAATAAGAACTTCTTCAATCTGGAAAAAGCCTACATCGCTGCTCATAAAAACTTCAATCTGGATTGGCTTTTCATTGCCCTGGTGGATCTTAACGCTTTCAATTGAATTTGCAGAATATTTGTGAATATCACCAACAGAAGGCACTTTATTCAGCTCCATTGGAATGCGGGCACGGCCTTTTGTCATGTCGCAGCCGTCGGCAATAAGAATAAGTCCTGCTTCAATTGAGTGAATGCGGCGGGTTCCCATATGACCAAGAATGCCTTCCAGAGCCATAGAGCGGATTATTACACGACGATTCAGATCAGATTTTTCAGGAATAAATTTTGTAAGCACACGGTCTATAATTGGCTGGGCAAGAATGCCTGAATAAAGTTCGTGATCCTGCCGGCCGATTGTCATTCCAAAGTCGTGAAAAAAGCCCGCAAGAATTACAGCTGTAACACTATCAGAAAAAGAGCCGGCTTGTTCAGTTTCCAGAGAAGTTTTTATTCCTGCCTGATGTAAAATTTTCAGCATCTTAAGTGCGTTACGACAGACAGTTCGCATGTGAACAGGACCGTGGTCATTGTAGCCAAGCCTTACAATAGAAACATTGTTTGCATAATTCTGGACCGCTTCAATTTCCTCATCTTCAATAAGCTCTTTTACCACAAGAAGCGGAAGCGGATCTTTTTCCGAAGTTAATTCAATAATTTCATTTGTAAGGGCAATTAATTTCTGATCAACACTGATTTCTTTTGGGCTTTTCATATTTCAATTATACCATAAGTTGGCGTTCCC
>JAEDFM010000059.1 GCA_016292805.1 Treponema sp.
AACCAGATGAATCTTACCATGGTTTGAAATATGTTGGTGATTTTGGAAAAGCTGCATATATCGTAAAAGCCCGCACTCAGCTTATGCGCGACTTTGGATGTTACCCGGCTGCACAGTCTGCTTTCTATTTGAATATGGGTCTGGAAACATTGCCAATTCGTATGGAACGCTACTGTCAGAATGCAAAGAAGGTTGCTGCATTCTTTAAAGCCAGTAATAAAATTGCAAAGGTTTCTTACCCAGGACTTGAAGGTGATGAATATTACGAACGAGCACAGAAATATCTTCCACTTGGAACTTGTGGTGTAATTTCTATCAGCATTAAAGGTGGCCGTGATGCTGCCGTTCGCTTTATGGATGCTCTGGAGCTTGCCAGTGACGAAGTTCATGTTGCAGATATCCGTACTTGTGTTTTGCATCCAGCTTCTGCTACACATCGCCAGCTTACAGATGAACAGCTTGTTGCAGCCGGAATTGACGGCGGTATGGTTCGCGTTTCTGTAGGTTTGGAAAATGTAGATGATATTATTGCTGACCTTGAAAAAGGTTTGGCTGCAATCTAATTTTAATTACAGTCTTTAGTAAATCCGGGTTATTATTAATTAGCCCGGTTTTTTAATTTAACGGGTTTTGTGAAAAAATGGCATTTAAGATTACCTGGGATGATTATCCCGAAGCATATGATAGTTCTCAAATAATGGAAAAACTTTCCTTTGAACCGGAAGTTTCTTTTGAAGAAAATCATATTTTACTGGAAGGCGATAACTATCCTGTTTTAAAACTTTTACAGAAGAATCTGCAGAACAAGGTTAATCTTATTTACATTGATCCTCCATACAACACTGGAAACGAGTTTACTTATAATGACAGTTTTATAGCTAATGGAGACCGTCATTCTGCCTGGCTTAGTTTTATGAGCCGCCGTCTTAAATGTGCTGCCCAGCTGCTGCAGGAAAGCGGATGTATTTTTATTGCCATAGACCAGAGTGAACTTTATGTTCTTAAGCTTTTGTGTGACCAGATTTTTGGTGAAGATAATTTTGTAAATGATTTTATGTGGCTTCATGGCAAAGGTAAAAAAGATACCTGGTCCAGAACTTTGCAGCAGCATACTCTTTGTTATGCAAAAAATAAAAAAGCGCTGAAACCTTTTAAGGAAATTGAGTATACCAGCTGGGCAAAGAAAAATGTTGATAAGGATCCTAGAGGAGACTGGTTCAGCGGAAGCATTTCTTTTACAGAGCAGCGGTCAAATCCAAATCATCATAATTATTTTACAGTTACCTCGCCTTCTGGAATTAAGTGGACAAGACAGTGGCAGTGCAGTAAAGAGGAAATGGATGAACTGTTGGCTGATAATAAAATTTATTTTGGACCAGCTCCTGAGTATGCTGCTGTTCCACGTAAAAAGGTTTTTAATGATCAGCCTGAAGAAGTTATTCCAAGAAACATAATTGAACAGGTTGAATCAACCCGCTCTGCACAAAAGCATCTTGATGAGCTTCTTGGTGCAAAAGCAGTTTTTGATAATCCAAAACCGGTAGATTTAATTTCACACCTGATTGAAATTACACAGATGCCAAAGGATTCTATCATACTGGATTTTTTTGCTGGCAGCGGAACAACTTTTGAAGCGGTGTGTGAACTTAATTCCCGAGATAAAGGTAACCGTAAATGTATTCTTGTACAAAAACCGGAAGAAGTTAAAGGTGCATCCCAAGACTGTGACTTTAAGAACATTGCAGAAATATGTAAGGCCCGCTGCCAGAATGTAAGTCAGATTTATAACGAAAAATTGTCTTATTCAGTTCTTTACTTTAATGATTAAACTGTATTTTAATTGAATAATTTTCTGCACTCAAGGTAGAATCGTTTTTCGTCGGCTTCGCCCATAGAGAAGCTTTTGCGAGGAAGTGGGCCGCGACCATTGATTGTTTCAAAGAAAGAATCCTTGGCGATTGGTGGAAGAAGAATACCTGTGGCATTTGCTTTCTTACCTAAATCAAGAACTTCTTCTGTTCCGTGAATGTAATCAATTTCAGGTTTTACCATTTTGCAGACATCACCTTCGCAAACATGCTGTGCTGGGGCGGCTTTAAGGAATTCATCAATTTCTGGCTGAAGGCGGGCAACGGCAAGCTCTTTAATCTGCGTTTTTAAAAGAACGAATTTTTGTTTTCCTTCGGCGTCCAGGTAATCAAAACCAAAATCTGCCCAGCTGGCTTTTACGGCTTTTTCTAATTCGGCCTGGCTTGCAACTTCGCTTACGGTTCCATTCAGTTTTGAAGCCAAATTTTCGATTAAGGCTTTTGAATCGATGTTGAAAATTACACGGTGAATTGGTTCAAAAGTTAAGCCTGTATCGTAAATGTTTACAATTTCAATTAAGGCAAAACGAACTGGATTTTCTGCCAGATCTTTTTCTGTGGCACCACCGGCAATAAGTTCTGCTTTGTATTCATCCCAAACGGCTTTTGCTGTTGCAAGGGAATGGTTTCCGTCGCCAACTGCAAACAGGAAGGTTGAACCATCTGCTGCGGTATTGCTTTCTGCAATTTTATTTAAGGCTTTTGTTACTGTTTCAATTTCTGATTCGCTTTCCAAAGCCCAGCCTGTAATGCTGCCACCGTTGCTCATAAGGTTGCCCTGGTACAGTGGAGCTTTGTTTTTTACAGCTGCACCTGAACCACCAACAAGCACATCTTCCTTGTCGTTTACCAGCAGCATAATGTGTGGAAGTTCAAGCTGTGCTCCCTTGCGGATTTCCTTGCGTGGAGGAATGCGGTCAACAATTGTAGCTTCTGTAGCACGGATGTTTGCCTTGCTGAATGGTTTCCATTCGTAAGTTTCCAAATCTATCTGGGCAACAAGACCTTTACGCATACGGCCAAAAGCTGTTTTGCGTTCCAGGTAAACAAATGCTTTTTTTGGTGCGTCAAAAACATCTCCAGCAAGATAATCTTTCATTGCCTGGCGGATTTTTTTAATGCGCTCTGGTTTGTCGGAATCGTTGAGATAAACTTCTGGTAAAATAAGATTTAATGTAGAAGGTTTTCCAGAAGCTGTTTGTTCAACTTTTTTCCAATATTCTTTATCCTGGGTATATTGATCGCAAGCGATAACTGACCAGGTAGAAACATCAATGTTTTTAGGCAGGAGGATTTCCGGAATGCGGAGTCCTAATTCTTCAATCTTTTTCATGATTGTAATATAATAAAAATACAGTGGAATTACTACAACGGCAGAACCAAAAACAGACACAAAAGCTTTCTCAGCGCCAGATTCAGGCAATTTCTATGCTTGGAATGAGTTCCCGTGATTTGCGTGAGGAAATTTATAAGGCTGCCAGCGAAAATCCTGCACTGGAAATTGTAAGGGATCCACTTTCTTCTTCAACTGAAAGCTTTAGAAATCATTCCAGAGTTAGTGCGGGCTCGGCTGATTCTTTACAGGCTGCACTGGAATCTCAGGAAGATCACGGGGAAACTTTGCAGCAGCATCTTATGGAACAGCTTAATTTAAGTAAGGTTTCTAAGGATGAATACGATTTGTGCCAGAAGCTTATTTATAATCTGGATAAAGATGGTTTTTATGGAAAATCTCTTTCGCCGCAAAGTTTGCTGGATAGAACCCGACCTGTGCAGAATCTGGAGCTGCTGGAAAAATGTATGTTCCGTGTTCAGAATATGGATCCTGTTGGAACCTGTTGCCGTTCCTGGGAAGAAAGTCTTTTTGTGCAGGCAAAAATTGCAGGTGATGCATCTCCTTTGACACTCTTCCTTCTGGACAATCACCTGGATTTACTGACTCCTGCCGAACCTGAAAAAATTGCACACAACCTGGTGGCTTACCGTAAATCCTGGCACTCAAAATCCTTTGCCCCAGAACTACCTATAGATAAGCTATTGATAGATGCCGACATGTGTCAGGAATCCCTGGATTATATCCGTAAGTTAAATCCTCATCCTGCTGGAAATTATATAAGCGATGTTTCCCAGGATGAATTCAATGCACCTGATGTTGTTCTTAAAGTTACAAAGGAAAAAGGTTCTCTTACAGTTGATGATTTTGAAAACGGAAGAATTGCTGGCGAAGATGGATATTATTTTCAAGTTGCTTATGCGTCTGGTTCTTTACCAGAAATCCGTATTACAAAAGAATTGATGATTGATAAAGAAAATGTGGAAAAGGCAAAGCAGTTTATTGAAAACCTGAAATACAGGGAATCTACAATTGCTTTGCAGGGATGTGCCATTGTTGCTGCCCAGCGGGAATTTTTTATGCACGGTACTGCTTACTTAAAACCTTTGCTTCGTAAACAGATTGCACAGCAGCTGGGGATTCACGAATCTACAGTTTCCAGATTGTCTTCAAAAACTAACAGTAAATTTATGGAAACACCGGACGGTCTTTATCCTTTGAAGTATTTTTTTGGAAGCAGTGTGCCTTCAGCTGGTGGTGGTGAACGAATTTCCAACAGAGTAATTCAGGAAAAAATTCTGGAGTTTACAAAAGCTAAGCCTGGTATTTCCGATAGTGAATTGACTAAACTGCTTAACCATGAGGGCATAAAAATAGCCCGCCGAACGGTAGCAAAATACCGTCAACAGGCTGGTATAAAAAACTCTTATTCAAGATAGCTTTTATGATTAGCGGTTCTGAACCTTTTCTTTTTCTTTAGTCACTTTTGCGTCAAGCATATCAATAAGAATATTAAGACCTGCAGCAAAATCTTCATTTTCTGTAGAAACAGTTGCAGAAGCTCCCCACTTAAAGTTGCAGGTGGCACCAAAGCTGAAGATTTTTTCGTGTTTTATTTTTAGAAGAAGATCTATGATTAAATCATCTGCATAAGAAATTCTTTTAAGCTTTGTTTCAATCATTTCTGACTGTGATTCTTTTAAGGTAAATCCAACGGCATTAATTGAAGGTGTCATATACTTCTCCTTGCGAAGTGAAAATCACTTCTTAATCTTTATTTTTATGCTTTAAGTATAATCCCAGAATTTTCAAAATACAAATATTATTGAAACAAATGGTTCCAATGTGTATAGTATATTCTATGGCCGATAAGAAATTTACGGTATTGGATCTTCTGGATCTTGAATTGTCTGGACACGATACATTGAACTTAAAATGTATTGGCGGACGCCGTGGTTTACCTAGAGCTATTACAAATCCTCAAATCAACCGACCAGGGCTGGCCCTTTCTGGCTTTTACGAAGCATTTGCCGGCGACCGTGTACAGATTTTTGGTCGTGGCGAAGTTGCATATCTTCAGAAACTTCATAAAGAGCAGAACCTGGAAGCATTAAACGGCTTTTTTACAGACAATATGCCTTGCTGCGTATTCTCATATAATCTGGAACCAACTGAAGATTTTCGTCAGATTGCAGAAAAAAATTGCTGTCCTATTTTGCAGACAGATTTAACATCCACAGAATTTTCAAATCGTCTTATTCGTATCTTCTCTAATATTTTTGCACCACATAAAACTTTACATGGTGTAATGGTTGAAGTTTACGGTATTGGAATTTTGATTAATGGTCATTCAGGTGTTGGTAAAAGTGAAACTGCCCTGGAACTTGTAGAACGCGGACATCGTCTGGTAGCAGATGATATTATTGATATTCGTTGTGTAAACGGTAATATTCTTATGGGCCGTGGTGCAAACTCAATGATCAGTCACCATATGGAAATCCGTGGTCTTGGAATTATTAATATTTCACAATTGTACGGTGTTGGTGCAATTCGTGATCAGAAAGAAGTACAGCTGATTGTTCAGCTCGAAGACTGGAATGCAAATAAAAGCTATGACCGTCTTGGAAATGAACAGAAATATAATGAGCTCCTTGGTGTTAAGGTGCCAGTTATTGAAATCCCTGTTAAACCAGGTCGTAACCTTCCAATTATTATTGAGGCTGCCGCTATGAACGAACGTCTTAAGAATATGGGTTATAACTCTGCTAAAGAATTTAATCAGAACGTTCTTAAGTGGATTGAAACAGGTGATGCACAGTCTGTATACAGTAGTAATGATGATACTTACTAAAACAAGAAATATATAAGGAAATAAAGATGGTTGAAAAAATCTTAACAGTTCAGAATCGCGCAGGTATTCACGCTCGTCCAGCAGCAATTATTGCTCAGACTTCAAACAAGTTTGAAAGTGAAATTATGATTATTAAAGATGATGCAGAAGTAAATGCAAAATCTATTATGGGTATAATTGCCATGGGTGCCGGCTACAATACTCAGTTAACTTTCAGAGTAGAAGGCCCCGACGAATCCGAAGCCGCCGCAACTATTGAAGAACTGTTCAATAGCAAGTTCGAGGAAGAGTAATTAAAAAGCCACAGTGTGGCTTTTTAATTACGTCTAAATAGCAGAAATTGCGAAAGCAATTTCAACTTACAAGCGGGAGCGCCAGGTAAGAAGCCATAGCATGGCTTTTGGATTACGTCTAAATCGAATGAATTGCGGAGCAATTCATACTTATTAATAACGGGAGATATTTATGAAAGGGATTACTGACAGACAGAAAGAAGTTCTAAATTACATTTCTGAATTTACAGAAGAAAATGCATATCCTCCAACTGTTCGCGAAATCAGCACCCACTTTGAAATTTCCCTTAGAGCTGTTCAGGATCATATCCTTGCACTTCAGAAAAAAGGATATCTTTCCCAGTCACAGAAACGCTCTCGTTCAATCAGAGTTCTTTCTGATACAAGAGAGAAGGAACCTGAGCTTTTCGTAGGAAAAGTTCCTTTGCTTGGAACAGTTGCCGCTGGTAAACCTCTTTTAAGCGAAGAAAATCTTGATGGTTATGTAAATCTTACAGAGCCTTTTGTTCGACCAGGAAAAAGTTATTTTGCTTTACGCGTTCGTGGCCAGAGCATGATTAATGCAGGAATCCTTGATGGCGACCTGGCTGTAGTAGAGCAGGCTAGTAATGCTGTAGACGGTCAGATTATTGTTGCTGTTATTGATGATGCAATCACATTAAAACGATATTACAAAGAAGCTGCCCGTATCCGTTTGCAACCAGAAAATCCAAACTTTCAGGCAATTTATTGTACTGATGTTCGCATTGTTGGAATTCTTTCTAACATTGTAAGAACTTACTAGGAATCCTATGGCTGCTCCAATCTATCTTTATACAGGTCCTGAATTCGGTGAACGAGATGAAGCCGTTGCAGATGTAAAAAAATCACTTTCAAAAAAATTCGGTTCAATTGATGAACACAGTTTTTACTTGATGGAAACACCTTTCGCTCAGGTTATGACAATCCTTCAAAGTGGAACGCTGTTTTCAGATGGGGTTTGTGTTGTTTGTAAAAATGCTGAACTGTTAAAAAAGAAAGATGATCTGGAAATGCTTTCCGACTGGCTTGATGGGGGCCCGGAAGAAAGTTCAGTTTTGATTTTAATTTCAGATGAAATTTCTGTAGATGCAAAACTAGACAAACTGGTGCCTCTTGCAAATAAAAAGAAATTCTGGGAATTGTTCGATAACAAGAAGGTTGAGTGGCTTCAGAAATTCTTTACAAAAAACGGTTACAGAATAAATACAGATGCCTGCGATCTTATTCTTGATATGATTGAAAATAATACTCAGGCTTTGAAGAATGAATGTTCCCGTTTCTTCCTGCTTTTTCCAAAAGATCATATTGTAACCTGTGACGATGTTGAAGCAGTATTAACTCACAATCGTGAAGAAAATGCATTTACATTATTTGATGCAATTGCAGACAGTTCAGCTACACCTCAAAAACGAATGGAAAGTGGAGTGGAGATTCTTCAGAAGATTCAGCTTTCGCCAGCTAAGGATGGTTCTTCTGTAAAAACAATTGCGGGGCTTGCTTCCTGTTTTAGAAAACTTGTTACATGGCACAGTATTTCAAATGGAAACTATGGTCCTTCTGATGAAGATTTAAGAACTTCCGGTTTTGCCAGTAAAATAATGCAGAAACAATACAGAAATGCGGCAAAAATCTGGACTACAGGTCAGGCTACTGCAATCCTTGCAATCCTTGCTTCAACAGATATGGAAATAAGAAGTGGAGGAGCCGCAATGGAAGATGTGCTCCTTCAGAAAATGCTGTACGAGATTGTTATAAAAAAAGGCAGTCAGCTTTCTACTTACGAAGAAAACTAAATATCAAGCTTATTCAATAAATCTTTAAGGGCCTTAAGTTCATCTGCAGTAAATGTTGAACCCTTTCCCATTTTTTCGTGGTCTGGAGCCCAGGAACGGATATCGTATTTTGCAGGATGACCACTCCATGAAACTAGATTCAATTCCAGATTCCATCCGTTTCTACCTTCGGAAATAACTCCTAAATTTTGTTCAATGCTAAAAGAAAAATCATCAGCCATCTGTATCTCCCATAAAAAGTCAAGAAGATTGTTTCAACAATCGATTGACTTTTTACGCTGTTCCGTAATGCAATGAGGAACAGCAGTTAAATACGACCGGTCAAGGCACGCTTCGCTCAAGGCCTTGACTCGCTCGTTTTC
>JAEDFM010000060.1 GCA_016292805.1 Treponema sp.
AGGTCTGTCCCCACCCCATCCAGCGGGGACACCCCGCAACGCCCCGTTTTTGACATTTTTTTTAAGTACTATCCCTTTTTTTGACAAATTTGTTCCAAAACTTTATAATATTTCTATTCATAAAAGTTCTATTTTTACACTATTTTTTATTTTTAGGGAGATCTTTATGAAAAAGACTTTATCAATTTTAACTGCACTTATAATTTTATTATGCAGTTTCGTTATGACAAGCTGTCAGCACACAATTGTAGCTGATGAAGACACTTGGTATCATACAAAAAAAACAGTATCAGAAGTTGATCTCGATATCTGGTTCTACTACACATCTAATGAAAAACCTTTAGACAATAATGTTAAAAATTCTGGGTTAACAATTGTTGTAGCACCTTACGCAGCATCTAGTTCTATTAATTTCGACGCATATGCTGTAAAGAATTTTCCATTCAATGTTGAGACAACTGTAGCTGCAGATGCAGATGACACTGACCCAGACCTTACAGAAGGAGATATCAAAATCACACCAAATGGAACTTTCATGGACGCACTATATCTTGTGTTTAAAAACGATTTCAAGTCATCCGCAAATCAAATACCTTATGTATTCTCAAGTAATAGATTCAGAGAAGTTACAAAGATTTCCGATCTCGGAATCGATTTAAAAGGTAAAGGATGGAAAGGTCTTTTAAAAGATATTTTAAACGAAGTCCTCTAATAAAACCGTGGACTTCCACCAAAAAAGGCTGCTTCAAGGATTTTCATCCCCTGAATGTAAAAGAAATTTTTTCAATCGGACAGGTAACAATTGCTTAAACTGCAAACCGGCTTGACCGGTTTGTCGGCTTTGAATTTTATGTTATGTGCTATTTCCTTTTTCCAGCCAAATCGTAAACTTCGTTATCAGCCCTTGCAGAAATTACAAGAATATACATGTTATGAGTTTTTTCATCTTCCACAAGTTTATAAATAACCCTGATTCCAATGTCGCGGTATTTTATCTTTAACAGTCCTGTTAAATCATTACCGGCTTTGTTTCCTAAAGGCTTCCCATAGCCACCTTCACTTTGGGGTTTTGGATTAGCAGAGACTTTAATAATTCCTTTTAAAACTATCTTACGGACAGAACCGTCAAGACGTGCAAGCTCTTCTTTTGCAAGCGGATGATACTTTATTTCCCAAGCCATCTCTTACTCCAGATTTACTTCCACATCGTCTAAGTCTGACTCCTCAAGACTAAATTCTTTCATAACAGCATCATGGGAAATATATTCACTGTTTTTTGCCAGACGTTTTTCAGCCTCAGCCGCAAGGATTGCGTTTTCATATTCTTCCATCATCTGCTGATAGCTTTGCGGACTCATCAGAATACATTCAGGTGCATTGTTTTTTACAACAATACGAGTTCCAAATTTCTTTACATCAGCAAAAATCTTGTTTGCCTGTCCCTTATTAAAAAGACTTATAGGAATTATAGAATCAAGCATGTTTAATGCGTTCATTGCTTTCATAATGCCACCTCTAGTAACTATTTGTATTATATTTTACAACTTATTTGTTGTCAAATTTATTGTTGTTACTTTTGGAAAAATTCCCAGGAGCATTGAATTAAGAGCTTTTTGACAAAAATATTCATAGATGAGTATAATTATGCATCAAAAATACAAAAACGGAAGAAGTTACATACACACGCAAGTTTTTTTTACCAATCTTTCTAGTTTTTCACTAACTCTATTTCAAAACCACGTTAAACAGTTTTTCAATATTCTTATCCACTGTTTCCCACAGTTTTTCAACTTCAATACCGCGGGCTTTAGCCACAAAATTATAAGTATGTTCAACCTTTACAGGAGTATTTACAGTTCCACGTTCAGGTACAGGTGCCAGATATGGAGCATCAGTTTCGCATAATAATCTGTCCTCAGGAATATATCTGATCATTTCTTCCATTTCTGCCAGCTTTGCTTTTTTTGTATATGTTACACTGCCACTTAAACTAATGTACCATCCCAAATCCAAAAAAGCCTTTGCTTCTTCAAGTCCATAACTGTAACAATGGATAATTCCCTTATTCCAGCCTATATTTTTTATGCAGTCTAAAGTATCTTCAAATCCATCTCGACTGTGTACGATATATGGCATATCCATTTTGCGGGAAAGCTCCAGCTGCATTTCAAAAAGTTCTCTTTCCCCCTCGTAGGTTTTCTGGTCAAAATCACTTTCGCAGCGGCCATCTACACCACTAGGATTCCAATGATGATCAATTCCACCTTCACCTATGGCAACAACCTTTCTATGAAGAATATCCTGTTCCTGTTCTCCTGCTGCTTTAATCTGTTCTTCCAGTTTTTTCATACATTCAAAACGATTATGAATAGAATCAACATCCGGCCAAATGCCTGCACTAAAATATAAAAAGTCCCTTACTTTATCAGCCAGTTTATAATCATGAATCTGAGCAATTTCTTTTTCCAGCAATGACTGGCGTTCCAATAAATCATCAGCTTTGGTTCCTATATCAAGACCAAATTTACAGTTGCGTCTGGCCATTTCTTTCAGAACTTCTATGCCGTTTACATCACGGTCTGTTGTCATTGTTCTATAATGAAAGTGTGTATCGCTAAACATATTGTGAGTTTATCATTTTACAAAAGGTCTGTCCCCACATTTTTCTAAAGTTTTGCTCCGTTTCTTCCGATATTAACAAGTGGTATGGTATAATTTTTTATCTAGAGTTATAATAGTAAGGTCAAAAAGTTTATCTGCCATAGGAGCGCAGCTTATGAAAGAAAGTGAATTTAAATCGTTTATGCAGAAGGTTCCGAAAGCCGAAATACATATTCATATTGAAGCCGTAATTAAACTTGCATCTGTAAAAAAACTTTACAAGCAGTGCAACGGCACAGAAATGAGTGATGAAGAACTTAATGCTATTTTTTCTTATGATGATTTAAACGGATTTATTCAGGCTTTCATTAAAGTACAGAATCTTCTTGTTTCTGTTGAAGATTTTAATATTGTATTTGATGATTTAAAAGAATACCTGGTAGAAAACGGAGTTACTTATTGTGAAGCTTTCTTTGCTCCTACAGCTTTCCTTAAGAAAGGCTTTAAATACGAAGAAATGGTTGCAGTTTTCAAAAAGAAAATTGCCGAAATAAAAGCAGAAACTGGTATTGTAGTAAAATTGATTATGGATGTAAGCCGTACTTTTGGTTTGGAAAATTCCATGAACAATTACAACCTTCTTAAACAGTATCCATGTGATGATATTATTGGTATTGGTCTTGGTGGTGCCGAAAGCAAAGGTCCTGCAGCAGAATATGCTCCAGTTTTCCAGCTTGCTAAAAAAGAAGGATACAAAGTTGTAGTACATGCAGGCGAAGATGTTGGTCCAGAAAGCATCTGGGATGGTATTAATCTTTGTCAGGCGGAACGAATTGGTCACGGAATTACTGCAATCCAGGACGAAAAGCTTATGGATGAACTTAAGGCAAAGCAGATTCCTGTAGAAGTTTGTATTACATCAAATACTTTCACTAAAAAGGTTGTAAAAGAAGCTAAAGACCATCCAATCCGTGCTTTCTTTGATAAAGGAATTCTGGTTACTGTAAATACTGATGACCCTGTTTTCTTTAAGTCAGATCTCTTAAATGAATACTGGATTTGTCACAGTGAATTAAACTTTACAATGGACGAAATCAAACAGCTTGTTATCAACAGCTTTAACGCAACATACCTTTCTGATTCAGAAAAGAAAGAATGGATTTCCAAAGTTGAAGCTGCTTTCAAAGCATAAATCTTTCGCTTAAATGACTTTACTTGAAAAATACTACAATAAATTCCACGAAGAACACCGTCTTACCACACGCCACGGTACTGTGGAATTTTTAACAACATTAACCTTCATTCAGGAATGTATTGAATCTCTTAAAGGTCTGTCCCCTCAGTCTTCTTCTGCCCCCCTTAAAATTGCAGACATAGGGGCAGGAACAGGCCGTTACAGCGTAGAATTGTGTCATCAGGGTTATGACGTTACTGCAGTAGAGCTTGTAAAACACAACCTGGAAATTCTTCGCAATAAACACGAAAACATAAAAACCTGGCAGGGAGATGCCCGGGACCTTCACTTTCTTGATGACGAAACTTTTGATATAACTCTTCTTTTTGGGCCTTTATACCACCTTCACGGCGAAGAAAACAAACTTAAAGCTCTAAACGAAGCTAAACGCATTACAAAAAAGGGCGGCTATATTCTGGTTGCCTATGTAATGAACGACTACAGCGTTATTTCCTACTGCTTTAAAGAGCATAAATGGGCCGAAGTTCAGGCAAAGGGAGGTCTGTCCCCAGATTTCCATACAATCTGCACTGAAGATGATTTATATGATTACGTCAGACTGGAAGATATAAAACAGCTGCAGCAAAAAGCAGGTCTGTCCCCTGTAAAAACAATTTCAGCCGATGGTCCTTCAGATTTTATGCGCAGAGAACTGAATGAAATGTCTGAAGATGAATTTCAAGCCTTTATTAAATATCATTTATCAAATTGTCAGCGTCCTGAACTACTGGGAGCTTCCAGCCACACAGTAGACATTCTGAAGAAAATTCAATAAAATTGATTTGTTCTTACGGTATTTCCGAACAACAGGAGGTGACACACACATGGCAACAATCAACGTAGATGATTCAGAGAACATCGAAAAAGCAATTAAACGCTTTAAACGCATGGTTGAAAAAGAAGGTATTATCCGCGAATACAAAAAGCGTGAATACTTTGTAAAACCTTCTGCTACTCTTCATCAGAAGAAGACAACTCTTGAACGCAAACTTTTGAACAAAAGACGTAAGAGTGAAAAGAAAGACTACTAGTCTTTTAAGTGTGTAACACTAAAAACAAAAAGGGCTATCCATATAAAGGATAGCCTTTTTTTATGCCCGAATTACTTTTTGAAATAGTGCCCGAAAACTTTTTTACTTATCTATCTTTATTTTCTATAAAGATCATCACCATCAAACTCAAAGCTGATTGTTGAGCCTGCTGTACATGCATAACGATAGTCTGTGTAGTAATCATCGTAGTAATCGTAAACTTTGCTCATATTTGGATAGATTACTCTTGCACAGAAGTAGTAACGGCCTGGTTCAAGATAAAACTGACAGTTGTAATCTGCATATAAAGGATTATCTGAATTATGGCTATCCCAGGCAATCTGCCATTCATCTGAGCTATAAGTTTTGTAATACACCTTAGAAATATAAGCTGCTTCTGTACCATATTTTGTACATATATTATTTACTTTAATTGTTGAATAAGCAGGTGTTGTTGTTGTTTCAACTGTAATTCCGCAGTCGCCTAAAGCTTCATCATCAACAAGAATAAGACAGCTGGAACACATTGCACAAACTGCAGCCAAAAAACCACAAGCCAAAATTGTATTAAAAATCTTTTTCATATCATACCTCCAAGGAGCTTTGCTCTCTCAAATCTTGATTTAATTAAACCATATTTGAGGCTCCCCTACTTTGGTATTTTCATAAGAGATTTCTAAGAGGTTTCTTATTTTTAATTGCTTAATTTAATGATGATTTTGGCACCATTTTCGTTTTCTGCACGAATAGTACCTTCCATAGATTCTATGATTGTTTTTGCAATTGAAAGCCCAAGACCACTTCCACCAGCCCAACGAGTATGAGCTTCATCCCCACGATAAAAACGTTCAAAGGCATGTTCTACTGTTTTATCATCAAAGCCTTCTCCATTATCTTTAATGGAAATATATACAGAATCTTTTTCTTCTTTAGCTTCACATGTAATTTTTACAGGATCTATATTTGCAGCACCACAATATTTTAGACTATTAGATGTTATGACTGTAAACACCTGGTGCAATAGTTCCTTATCAGCGATAATATAAAGTTTCTCGCGGCAATTGATTTCAAACTGTAAATCAGGTTTAATACTCAGACATTCTTCTTTCAGTCTTTCAAACATTTCATCCAGTTTAAATCTTTCCAGCTTTGGTTTTATGCGTCCATTTTCAATTCGAGAAATCTGCAGCAGGTTTTCAATAATTGCAGACATAGATTTAGATTCTTTTACAATTGTTTCAAGAGATTTTTCCAGCTGCGCAGGATCATCTTTTCCCCAGCGTTTAAGCAGATTAGCCTGCCCCATAATTACAGCAACTGGAGTTTTCAATTCATGACTTACATCAGAGGTAAACTGTCGCTCCCTGTCAAAATCAATTTTGATTCGCTTAAACAAATCATTAAAGGTAACAGCCATATCATCAATTTCATCATTATGTTTCGAAACAGGAAGAAGAGTATCCAGATTTGTTGTACTTAACTCTTTCGCTGTAGCAGTCATCTTTTTTACAGGCTGTATTGTTCTTTTTGTAATAATTAACGAAATAAAGAAAGATAAAATCAACACAGGAATAAGCAGAAGCAGCATTGCTTTTGGCAGTTCAGACATCATTCTGGTAGAAGAATCAATTTCCATATTCAGGGCGGTTTCAATTATTACAGTTTCACTTAAGGAAGTATCTAGTTCCCGGGTTAAATAATAAATATTCAAATCCCCATCCAGGAAGAAATCTTTTTCTATGTGTTTTCTGGCTTTTTCACCAGTGGCTGCAAGCAAAGGTAAATATGGATCGTTTGTACCTATTGTTATTACATCACCAGTTTCTGAATCAATTTTATATGCAGTAAAAGAAACATAATATGGCAGCTGAAACTTTTCATAATCAATTATTTCTTCGCCATTTTCATTTACATCAAGTCCATTCTGTACCAGAAATGCAGCTTCAGAAAGCTCTTCCGATTTTTGATTTTGAACATTTAAATTCAAAACTCCAATAAAACTGACAGATAACAGAATTACTGCAACAGTTACCAAAAGAGAAAATCTTAATGCAAGACGAAGAGCAACAGAATGACGAACTTGTTTGCGCAACTTCTATTCCTCGTCAATCATCATATAACCAGTTCCACGAACAGTTTTTATATAAGTTTCGCCTGCAACCTGATCAATTTTTGAACGAAGATATCCTACATAAACATCAATTGTATTTACATCAATAAAGTGATCTTCGCCCCAGACATCATCAATCATCTGGTCGCGGCTTAACACCTGGTTCTTCTTTTCCATCAAAAGCTTGAGCATTAAATATTCAGTTTTTGAAAGCTCAATAACTTCACCTTTCAAAGTAACCTTCATACTGTCACAATTAAGTTCAAGATCGCGAATCTTAAATGATTTCGCTTCTGCCGCAACCTTTGCACTTCTGCGTAAAACCGCCCTCATACGGGCAAGCAATTCTTCAATTTCAAATGGCTTTGGTAAATAATCATCTGCACCTGCATCCAGACCATTTACACGGTCGTAGGTTTCACCGCGGGCAGTAACCATAATTACTGGAACTGCAGAAGTTTTTCTGATTCGGCGCAAAACTTCAAGCCCGCTTAATCCAGGTAACATAACATCAAGTAAAATCAAATCAGGATTAAAGCTTTCAAAAACTTCCAGAGCAACTCTACCGTCTGCTGCAACTGTTGTTTCAAAACCTTCATGATCCAATTCTGCTTTTACAAAATCACTAATTCCTGAATCATCTTCTACTATTAAAATTTTTTCCATTTGAATTTCCTATTTCTGTTTATTGTAATTTTCTTGTATAAGGCTGAACCGGTTTTCCATCATAACTTTTAACTCCGGAAATTTTCAGCGTAAATGGGAGTTCTGTTTTTAAATTCACACGCGCCTGAGTTCCATCCCTGTTGAAAGTCACTTTTGCACTTTCTCCTGCAGGACTATTATCAATAAAAATAGTACTGCCGTTTACACTTCGCGGATCCACAGCTGCAGAAAAATGAATATCCAAAGTACCGGCAGCCTGTGAAAAACTTACACTGCTAACTTTGCATTCAATATTGTCTACTGTCTTGCGCTGACCTCTGTAACCGTCAGACTGCGCAAACATTGCAGAAAAAGAGAATAAAAGAATTATTGCTAAACTTAATAATCTTTTCATAATTTCATTATAAATTATTAAACGCCACAAGTGAATAAGCAAAAAGTAAGAAAACACTTATTTTTCTCTTAATCCTCTTTAATGCTGTTAAAACCTATTTACTCTAAAATCTAATATATAGCAGTTAGAAATAACCGCAAAGGAGAAATTATATGAAAAGATTTATCAGAACAGCAGCTATTTTAAGCTTTCTTACAGTAATTGGAGCTTCAAATCTCTTTGCTGTGCCAAACAACAGTAACAATAAGCGAACAATTAGACCTGCGTCAGGAATTACAAAACCAAATCATGATGATGACGATGAGGAATGGAAAAAGGACAGAAAAAAGAATGGTCACCATAACGGAAATCATTATGGTCAGACAAAAAGGCCAGAACACAAGCCTTCAACACCAGCTCATAAACCAGCTGTTCCAGAACACAGACCACCAGCACCAGCTCATAAACCTTCCGCTCCAGAACACAGA
>JAEDFM010000022.1 GCA_016292805.1 Treponema sp.
GATGACTAATCGCTAGTCTGACTAGATAAAAAAAGCTGTCTTTCTTAAAAAGACAGCTTTTTTTATGCCCGAACAAATATTTAATATTTTATTCAGCTTTATTATTTTTTAACAGTTTTAAACACAAAACCCCAACTGGAAGCAGTGAATAAACAAGGCTTACAATAAGAATAATTCCAAAAGAAAAATTAATTGCATACATAGCTTCTATTACAGAAGGAATCAACATAACAACAATACCTGCAGCTCCATTCAAAATTGCCATTCCAACTTTTTTATCAGCAATTGAAGTATAAAACACTTTAAGGATAGAACCTGTTGCAAAAATCATTGCAAGGTAAATAACAGGTTTTACAAAGATTTCAAATCCAGGATATACAGAAGATTCAGTTCCTGTAATAACATAGAATGGAACAAATACAGCATAGCAGGAAAGCATCAAACTGTTAAAATAGTCTATTCTATCTTCGTATGTATCTTTAGAAACAAGGAAAAATAATCCATAAATAACAACTACAGTAATTAGTCCCAGCTTTTCCAGATAATAAACAAAATTTAATCCAAAAGAATAAGGAACTACTCTGTGTGAGAATTTAAAGAAAAAGTTAAAAGCACATACAATAGCGCTAACTAATAAACCTGTAACAACAGCAATAAACTGCTTTGGGTCTTTTTTATAAACACAATAAGCAGTTAACGATAATGGAAATAACAATAATAAAAATAAAAGCATATACCCTATTTTGCAATAATTCGCATTACTTTTGCAACACCTTCGATTGTAATTTTTTCGCCAGGTGCAACAGCATAAATCTCTTCTGCTTTAAGAGGCTGCCCAACCTTTTCGCCTGCAGAGCGAATCACAGCTTTATTTTCAGAAATAACATATATCAACTGCCAGGCTTTTGGACCTTCACCTTTTGAACAAAGCATACTCCAGCCGCCCTTTACATCTACGGTCTGCAGACTAAAATATTTACAGTCAAATTCTCCCGGGAACTGAGCTACAGGAATCATATCTTCCCGCTTAATAACAGCAAGACCTTTTTCTACATGAACTTCCCTGCCGCGCCCCCAGTCATAAAGACGATATGTTAAATCACAAGACTGCTGAACTTCCATTAAACGAAGCCCCGCACCAATAGCATGTACAGTACCAGCAGGAATAAAAACAAAATCCCCAGGCTTTACAGAAACAATCTCAAGATATGATTCCAGAGTGTTTTCATTAATTGCTTTTGCCAGCTCCTGATTAGAATAACCTTCTTTAATTCCATAAACAAGTTTTGCATCCGGTGCAGCGTCCAGAACATACCAGCATTCTGTTTTACCGCGATTTCCAGGACCTTCAAGTTTTACAGCCAGTTCATCATCAGGATGTACCTGAATAGATAAAGTATCATCAGCCTGTATAACTTTAACTAAAAGAGGATAATCTCCTCCCACTGCATTTTTAAACTCTTCCTGACATCCATTAGGATGTGTGGATGCTATCCAAAGTTCATAACCCCAGATTTTATCTGATCTGATTTGATTTAATTTTAACATACCTATTTGTAAGCTATTTTTTAGTTAAAATCAATTACTTTTTACCTAATTTTAACTAATTTTCCTTATTCAGAAATAATAGTTTCCAGTGCAAGCTTCATCATATCTTTAAATGTAAGCTGACGATCTTCTGCAGTTGTTTCTTCGCCTGTAACAAAGTTATTGCTTACAGTAAGAATAGCAAGCGCCTTTCTTTCAAACTCTGCGGCCAAAGTATATAACTCGGCTGCTTCCATTTCAATACCGATTACTCCAAACTTCTTCCAGAACTTCCAGGTTTCCTCAGGATCATAAAAACGGTCACCAGAAAAACACTGACCAACACAAGGATTGATTCCTAATTCCTTAGCTTTATGATATGCAGTATCCAGCAAACCGAAATCAGGAACAGGAGCATAATGACTAAAGCCAAAGCGCTGTGTCTGTAAATTAGAATCAGTACAAGCCCCATTAGCAAGAATTACACTACGGCAAGGAACCTTTTCGCTTACAGAACCTGCAGTTCCAATACGAATAGCCTTCTGTACATCATAGAATTGAAATAATTCCTGAACATAAATTGAAAGAGATGGCTGGCCCATACCAGTTCCTTGAACAGAAACCTTCTGACCTTTGTAGGTACCTGTAAAGCCCAGCATTCCTCTAACCTGATTATAACAAACCGCATCCTCAAGAAAGTTTTCTGCAATAAACTTTGCTCTTAAAGGATCACCTGGCAATAAAACTTTATCTGCAATTGCACCTTCTGGTGCGTTAATATGTGTACTCATAATTAAATTATATCATATTTTTTACATTTTAGACTTTTGGATTTCCGAAAACATCATTACTCTGGCCATTATATTGATATGGAAATATTAAAAATTGATGATGAAGAAAATGATTTGTATTGTTATGATGTTGCCGCAAAAACTGCCTTTGAAAATTTTGGGATAAAATATATGTTTCCCTGGCAGCGGCTTGTAGTTGCAAATATTCTGGAAGCCTATGAGATTCAAAAAAGCGGTGCAGACATTAACCAGGAAACAGATTCTTTTTGTAAAGGACGGCAGATTGTTCTTCTGCCAACTGGAGCAGGTAAATCTCTTTGCTTTCAGGTTCCTGCCCTTTTACTGGATGGTCCTACTATGGTTATATACCCATTACTTGCCCTTATGACAGACCAGCAGCGTCGTATGGAGGAAGGAGCCTTAAAATGTGTTGTTTTCCGTGGAGGACAATCAAAAGAAGAACAGGAAAACAACTTCAATAAACTTAAAGAAGGAGCTCAGATAATATTAGCAAATCCTGAAGTACTTCAAAATGAAGAACTTGTTACAAGATTAAGCAAAGCCGGAATAAAACATATTGCCATTGATGAAGCCCACTGTGTTTCTGAATGGGGAGATTCTTTTAGACCAGCTTACCTGACACTAGGTAAAGTTATTAAAAAGATTAATCCACCAATGATTACAGCCTTTACAGCCACAGCATCTCCCTCAGTGCTTTCAAGAGTAGCAGAAATTCTTTTTAATGGTGAAGCCCATATAGTTCGCAGTGAAAGTGACAGGCCAAACATACATTATTTTGTAAAATACGCTGCAGCGAAGAAAAAGGAAGCCTTATATCTGGCTAAAACAGAAGACAGACCAATGATTATTTTCTGTGGTACTCGAAACAATACAGAGGATATGTGCAGAGAACTTAATATGGCTTTTGGTTATGAAATTGCCAGGTTTTATCATGCAGGATTAGAAAAATCTGAAAAAGATGAAACTGAAAAATGGTTCTTTAACAGTAAAGATGGAATCTTATGTGCAACTTGTGCCTATGGCATGGGCGTTGATAAAAAAGACATTCACACAGTTGTCCACCTGGAAGCATCTACTACTGCAGAAGCTTACATTCAGGAAGCCGGGCGTGGAGGACGAGACGGAAGCGTAGCAAAAGGTATTTTAATTTGGAGTCTGGCAGATTCCCTAAAATTTTCACAATACCCTGATAATTCAAGAGAAAGGTCTATGATGAAGTTCGCAGAAACAAAGGACTGCAGAAGGCAGGTATTACTGGATGCTTTAGGTGCAGAACAGGCTGTCTGTGCCGGCTGCGATAACTGTAACAATAAAAAAAATCAGGAACAGAATATTAAAATAAAAAAATCAAAAACTGATTTTCAAAAAACTTATGAGCTTATTAAGCGATCCCGGAACTATTACACAATAGATGAAATTGAAAGCACTATTTTCCAGCAATTCAACAATGATACAAAAAAGTTATGGAACAAAAATTTATGGACTCATGGAGATGTTACGGAAGTAATTACCCAGCTGATGGAAAATGGACTTGTAGAATGTGATAAGTTTTTATGGAAAGGCAGACTTAGGGCAAAAAAAATCCTGAACCAGGTTCAGGATAATCTTTTTAGCTAGGTATCAGTCTGCATCTTTTTCTGAGAAATCAGAACGAGGTGGCTCATCTGTTGCAGGTGCAGCAGGAGCTGACGTAGATTCAGCAGCCTTTTTCTTATTTTTTTTAGGCTTGCTTGTATAAGTTGTTACAAATTTTGCAAAGGAAACAATAATAAACATTGCAATTACAGTTACAATTACCCTGTAATCTATGAGAACTTTTCCAATTAAACTTAATAACGCTTTAAAACTCATAATATAATTATCGACAATTTTTTATAAAATAATATTTTTATTCCAGTTTTAACTGAACCTCAATACAAGTTCCAGCTGGATCATTTTTCCTTATTTCAAAAACAGCACCAATCTGGTTAGCTCTATATTCCATTGAATTAAGCCCAAGTCCCCTCTGGATTTTACCATCCTCTGTAACAGTTACGCCAACACCATCATCAACAATTCTGACCTGTACAAGAGACTTTTCTTTTACAAGCTCAACCTTTACATTATGAGCCTTTGAATGCTTACTGACATTATGTAAAGCTTCCTGAATGATTCTGAAAATGTTTAGCTTCTGCAGTTTATCAAAACCAGAATCATCATCTACACTCCAGTTCCATTGGCAATTAATATTCTGCTGCTTTTCAAAGGAATCACAAAGATTGCCAATACTGTCTTTTAATCCTAAACTTTCAAGTTCAACCGGATATGAATTATGAGCATACTGTCGGGTTGCCTGTAATGTGTCACTTATTAAACCTGCAAGTTCTGCCATCTGTTTTTTTTCTACAGCTTTATCCTGATTTGCATAACAACGGCACATCATAGAAATACCAGCTAAACGCTGACAAATATCATCATGCAAATCAGTACTGAATCGCTGTCGTTCCATTTCTGAAATCTGCAAAACTTCAGCTTCAACTTCCATTCGTTTATTATTTGCTTCCACAAGTTCTTTTGTTCTCTTAGTAACTTCCTGTTCCAGATATTCAGAACGGCGTTCTTTTTCTTCCGCATTCTGAATACGGGCAATAGCCTGAGAAACATTAATGATTAAATTACACAAATGAGGAAGCAAGTTATGAGAACCATCATAAAGAATCAGTCCTACAAGTTCCTTTCCAGAATACAGATTATTAAAAATAAGTGATGATGATTGATTTTTTCTTTCGTTCAACAACTGCTGGTAAAACTCACCCATTGTTATTTTTTCATTATTACAAAAGTTATCATAATATTTATTGTTACTGCGTACATATAAAGGCTTAAGTTTATCTTTTCCTACAAGTACACAAAAATCCTTTAAGCCCAGCTGTTCTACAAAGTTATTAATAACATCCTTTAATTCATCAAGAGATTCTGGATAATTCAAATCCATATTTACATGTGAAACAAGATTTAAATAATGCTCAGACTGAACATATTTTGTCTGAATCTGGTGTATATATTTATCCTGCCAGTGAGCATCATTTCTCATAACATTACAACCACAGGAGTCACGAATTACAAATTCTGATTCAACATAAGATTCCTGTTTGCACTCTTTTCCATTAATCATATCTATAAGAGCAAGGAAACCTTCAACACCAGACTGCAGCATAGGCTGTCGAATTGTAGTAAATGCAGGAATTTCAAATTTTGCCTGAGGAATATCATCAAACCCAGTTACAGCACATTCCTTAATACCTGGATCGTCATGATGAATCTGGAAAAACTTATAAACTCCCAGAGCTATGTTATCATTTGCACAAACAACAGCATCAAGAACATCACCTGGATTTTCAGCATAGTATTCTTCCATGATTTTAAGACCAGCCTTTTGTGTAAAATAACCGTGTTTAATTTTATAGGAAAGCTCCTTTATCCATGGTTTATAAGCCTCCATTGTTTTTTTGAAAATATCTTCACGAACAATCGCATCATGATGATTCTGAGGTCCACTTATAAAAAAGAATTTGCGGTACTCATGCTGGAGAATAAGGTGTTCAACCAGCTGCTTCATAGAATCATCAGTCTGAATTAGAAAGGATGGTATACCTGGAATTTTTTGTCCGATTGAGACGATTGGAATTTTCCCCCAGATTTTTTCTACATCCTCTTTTGTATGCAAATCGTTACTATCTATTAAAACTGAAGTTAAAAGAATAATTCCATCTAATTTAAGATTATCAGATTTTGTGTAGTTCAAGATTAAGGGATCATCAAGGATTCTTGTATTCTTATGCTGAAAACAGAGTAAATCTACCCCCATTTCCAAAGCTTTATTTTTAATACCACGATAAACAGAAATCTGATACTCTTCATCAAGAACATTAAGAACTAAACCAATTCGCATATAAAAAATTATACCGTAAAAGCGAATTTTATGGTATTATATTCTAACATATGGAATATTCAGTAATTATCATTGACGATCATCCTCTTTTTAGCAGGGGATTAGCACAATTAATTGAAACTCAGGGCAACCTTAAAGTAATCGGAATGGCTAAAGACCGTAACGAAGCTCTCTCTTTGTTAGATACATTAACTCCACATCTTGCAATTGTAGACTTAAACTTAGGTCAGGAAGATGGTCTCGAATTGATTAAGGATATTGTTGTTATTCATCCAAAAACAAAGATTCTTGTTCTTTCTATGCATGATGAACGCTTTTATGCAGAACGGGCAATTAAAGCTGGTGCCAGCGGTTACATTATGAAGGAAGAAGCAGAACTGCAGGTAATCAATGCTATTCAAACTGTAATCAATGGAGAAATTTATTTAAGCGAAAAAGAACGGGAAAGAATCAGTAACCTTGATAAAGATTCTTCTGAAAAATCCTTTGATACTATTTCTGAACTTTCTGATCGTCAGCTTCAGATTTTTACTTTGATTGGAAAAGGTCTTGGTACCGTTGAAATTGCAACAAAACTGAATTTAAGCATTAAGACTATTGATACACATAAAGAAAACATTAAAGCTAAATTGCATTGTGCCTCGTCTGCCGAACTCCGCCAGATGGCAATTGAGTGGACAAACAAGGCTGTGTAGCAATCAGCAATTAAATGTAACGACCGTAAAGTGCAGTCAGGAAGCTTAACTCCTGGGCTGCATTTTTTTTCATATCTGATTTATTCATTCGCCATGTCCAGTTAGAACCTGTTGTTGAAGGCATATTCATACGAGCTTCATTTCCACAGCCAATAATATCCTGCATTGGAATAACAGCATAAACAGCACTACTTGCCAAAACGGTTTTAATCATTAATTTTCGTAAAGCACCAGATGCAACAAGCTTTTTAGCAGCGGCTACTTTAAGTTTTGATCCAGTCATGTATTCTGCAACTAAAACAAGCTGCTCATCACTGATAAGTTCAAGCCATCCTTGCAGAGTATCGTTATCGTGAGTACCCGTATAAACAACACAATTATCTGTTGTAAACATGTGTGGCATAAACGAGTTAACCATACCATTTTGCTTTGCTTCATCTGGGCTATAAGCAAATTGGAGAACCTTCATTCCCGGATAACCAGTTTCATCACGCAAAGCACGAACTTCATCTGTAATTACACCAAGGTCTTCAGCAATAACAGGAACATCTCCAACCTTTCGTTTTATAGCCTTAAACAAATCTATACCAGGACCTTTCTTCCACTGTCCACCAATAGCATTTGGAGCACCAAAAGGAACTGACCAGTAAGCTTCAAAACCACGGAAATGATCGATTCTTAAAACATCTGTTAATTCAAAAATTCGTTTAATTCGTTTAATCCACCAGTCATAACCAGAAGCTTTCATTGCATCCCAATCGTAAAGAGGATTTCCCCATAGCTGACCATCCGCACAGAAATAATCTGGAGGAACACCTGCAACACAATTTGGTTTTCCGTTTTCATCCAGCTGGAAATATTTCTGATTTGACCATACATCGGCACTATCCGGAGCAACAAAAATCGGAATATCACCAATCAAACTGATTCCATTTTCATTTGCATAAGCTTTTAATTCATTCCACTGAACATCAAAAAAGAACTGAATAACCTTGTAAACTTCAACATCTTCTTTATGTTCTTTCTTCCATTCAGCAATAGCTTCAGAATCATGAGAAGCAAGTGGTTTTGGCCAATAAGCATACCACATTGAATTTGCAGGCTTTTCTTCTGCTGCCTTTGCATCATATACAGATTTTATGCTCATGAACAAAGAAAAATCTTCAAGCCAGTTTTTTTTAGCTTTACAGAAATCAGCATACAGTTTTTTATCCTTTATAGTTGCATTTTCCAGAAAGTTTTTTGCAGCTTTTTTTAAGATTGGAATTTTCCACCATACAACAGAACCAAAATCTACATTTCCATCTTTTTTTATATATTCAGCAGGCTTAATATCTGCTTTAGTAGCCCAGCCCTTTTCTACCAGTTTATCAAGATCAATTATTAATGGATTTCCAGCAAAAGTTGAAAAGGAAGCATAAGGAGAATCGCCATAGCCAGTTGGACCTAAAGGCAAAATCTGCCACAAAGCCTGACCTGCATCAACAAGCCAATCAACAAATTTATATGCATATTCACCAATTGTACCAATACCATAAGTTCCAGGTAATGATGTTGGATGAAGTAAAATACCGCTTTTTCGTGTAAATTTCATAAAATTCCTCTTTATAAAAAACTCTAACACAATACAGTTTTTTTTCCATTAATTAAATTTTAAGTTATAATACTATCATTATGAGAGTATACATTTTCACCAGACAAATGGAAATTGGGTATATTCTTGCAGAAGAGCTTCATAAACTTGGACATTTTTCACTTGTATTTTCTGATACCGAGTCTATGTTTCTTGCCATGAAAAACACCATTGAACAACCACATCTGATTGCTGCAGATTATACTCTTTTTAATCATGAAAATTTTAATTTTGGCAAAACTTTAGAAAAGGAGAATTTTCTTACCCCAGTTATATATTACAATGAGCCATGTCCTACCAGGGGAAGCAGATGTTTATCCTGGTTGGGAACCATTAAAGAAAAAATGACAATTTGCCAGCAGGATTCAAAGAAACTTGATTTTTACGAAAAGAATCTGGAGGAATATAAGAAACTTTTTGAAGCAATTGTGCAGCTGGTAGAATCTGACGAATTATCACAATATATTCCTTTAATGCAAAAGCCAAAAGTTCTACCAGAAGATTTTAAGAAATCTTTTCTGCAACGATTAAAGGAAGACTCTTTTGATTCTCTGCTTTTTACATTCCGAAAAAGAACAAACTTACCACATAATCTGTTTAATCTTCTTTTAATTTTAAATGAGAACAGGAATAATAATTTAAGTGCCTTAGAACTTTCCGAAATCTATTCAGAGCGACATTCACATATATCTGAAACTTCAATAAAAGTTTTAATATCAAAACTAAAGCATTACATTGAAGAGGATCCTGAATGCATTTTTTATATTGTTAAAAATAAGTATGGCTATAAATTGATTTAAGCAAAAAAAGCTGGTTCAAAAAAAACCAGCTTTTGTATTTATTCCTACTGAAGAACCTTAGAAATTCTTTCAAGTACCTTCTTGCGATCAAGAGGCTTAATGATATAGCTCTTTGCTCCAACCATCAAAGACTTTTTAACAAGTTCTTCTTTACCAAGAGCAGAAACCATTACAACTTTTGCATTTTTATCAAAAGCCATAATCTGTTCCAAAGCTGTAATACCATCCATTTTAGGCATTGTAATATCCATTGTTACAAGGTCAACATTTGGACACAATTCCTTATATTTATCTACGCCTTCTTTTCCATCAGCAGCAGTAGCAACAACTTCATAACCTTCACTAGTTAAGATCTGTCCAAGCTGTTTTGCAACGAACATAGAGTCATCTACTACTAATACTCTGAAAGCAGTTCCATCATCTTTACGACCTTCAGGTGGACGATCGTTAATTGTTGGATAATCCTGTGTTGTTTTCATGAATTTTCTCCTTTAGTTTATGCTCGTTCCCTGATAGAAACGTTTACTTCGATTTTACCACAATCTGAGATAAGTGGAACAATAAGTGCTTCTACACTGTCTGTAGTTCCACCTAAAGCTGCAATTTCCATTTTCTGACCAACGAACAATGCAGGTGGTGTTAAGTCGAATTTAAATCCAAGTTCATGTAACTTAGTTACAGCCTGAGCTGTAATAAGGTTTGCCAATTCACTGATTGTAGCTTTGGCAAGATCATCAAATTCTGGGAGTGTTTCACCGTTCATTGCAGATGCAATATTGAGGGCAGTTTCCATTGTCATGTCAAAAAGTACACGACCTTCAACATCTCCAGCAAGACCAACTAAGGCAGCAACACCCATTACAGGCATAGCAGTTGATTTAAGATATAAATCGCCTCTTTTTACTTCAGCACCACCAAGAACTTCCTGGAGTACACGGAATGAAGTTTCAACAAACGGATTGATATACTCTACGCGCATTTCTTTCTCCTATTTTAATCTTTAGAATATGCAACAATTGAATCTACTGTTTTTTCACCAAAACTCAAAGTAGATGGCATAGCTTCGTTTTCACCAATGATTGCAATACCATTACCTTTCATTTTTTCAAGGAAATCAGATACAACTGCACTCTGGGCTGTTTCATCAAGTAATGAAAGAACATCACGAGCAAAAACAAGGTCTACCATTGGTAAAGCATTTGTATTTTTGCAGTCATGGTATTCAAACATGATCATATCTTTTATTTCCTGGCTAAAAGTATATTCCCCATTAGCCTTTTTTGTCAAATATGGACCGTACCAGTCTGAAGTTAAAGCTTCTGGAACTGAAAGCAAGGTCGCATTTGAAACGGAAAGTAAATCCACATCCTGAGCATAGATACGAATCTTAGCTCCTGGATAACGCTTTTTAAGCACACAAGCCAAAGAATAAGTTTCATAACCTTTTCCGCATCCAGGATTCCATACGATAATCTGTTTTGCGGTATTGTCTGGTAAAACCTTTGCTATTGTTTCAGCAAAATCTTTAGACCACCAGTTACCTGTATAAGGTGACCAGAATGGTTTTAGAAATTCTTCACAATCTGCTTCATTCTGAAGCTGTGTATTACCTTCTCCTTTAGTTTTAGCCCATTCAAGGTATCGTCTACGAACCCAAGTTTCGTTTACAGCAGTTACATTGAACTGTTTGTAATTTTTAAGACTTTCCTGTACAAACTTTAAACCTTCAAGGAGTTTAGGGTCATTATTTGGGTTTACAGCTGGAGCTGCAGGTGCAGCTGGTGCTGGTTTAGGAGCAGCAGCTGAAGGTCCACTAATTGTAGCAGCAGGTTTCTTTGCAGGCATTTCAGAGAATCTCTGAGGATTATATGCAACTCTAACCTTTTCTACATCATCAGCGTCTGCAGAAGAGAAAATTTTTGTAACATCAAGCAATACATAAAGTGACTGATTTGCTTCAACAACACCTTCAATATATTTAATGTTAATATCACCAAATAATGGATGAGGTGGCTGAATAGAACTTTTTTGAACTCCAACAACCTTGTCAATTTTATCTACTACAAGACCAAATGTCTGATCATTTACAGAAAGAATAAGCATGTTTTCAAGCTTATTTTCCTGACGAGGTGGTACTTCAATATTGAAGAACAATCTAAGGTCAAGAATTGGAATGATTTCACCACGAAGGTTGTATACACCAAGAACGAAAGGAAGAACATTTGGTACATAAGTAAAACGTCCAGCCTTTGCAATTTCCTTGATATACATAATATCAATACCATAATCTTTTCCAGCAAGAGAGAAAGTTACCATCTTAAAATCAATTAAAACGGCATTTTCTTTTTTTTCACCTGTCTGAATTTCTGCAACATCAGTTACTGTCTGGGCTAATTGTTTTAAAGCTTCTAAATCCATAAGTAACTCCTATTCCTCAAGCATCATTTCTTGCTGCTGTGCCAAAGTTTCCTGGCGTACACCTAAATCAAGAAGCTGACTTACATCAATAATCAAAGAAACTGAACCATCACCAAGAATAGAAGCACCAGCAATTCCAGGAGAGCTTGTAAACTTATCGCGCAGAGGTTTAATTACAACATCTTCTTCACCAATAAGTGCATCTACCATAACACCAATCTTCTTTTCCTGAGATCCAACAATAACAATATAACAACTGTCATCATCAGAAACAGTTTCTGGTAAACCAAACAGACGAGAAAGTCTGAGTACACTGATAACTTCATTACGAACATTCATAATTTCATAGTTATCAATATGGTTGATTTCACTGTAGTTAATACGCTGACTTTCAATAACGTTAGCAATTGGAATTGAATAAATCTGATTTGCAACACGAACCAGCAAGCCCTGAATAATAGCAAGTGTCAATGGCAGTTTAATAATAAACGATGTACCCTTACCTTTAGCTGAGTTTACTGAGATTGAACCTTTAAGGTTTGCAATCATTGTTTTTACAACATCAAGACCAACACCCCGTCCTGAAATATTTGAAATCTTATCTGCTGTAGAGAAACCAGGCATCATAATCAACTGATAAGCATCCTGATCGGAAATAACTTTATCTGGATGGATAAGACCCTTCTGTATAGCTTTAGCTTTTACTTTATCAACATCAATTCCGGCACCATCATCTTTAATTTCAATAACAATCATGTTTCCTTCGTTAGATGCTTTTAAGAGAACTGTACCTGTTTCAGGTTTTCCTGCAGCAAGGCGAACATCAGGTGTTTCAATACCATGGTCTACAGAGTTACGAACACAGTGCATGATTGGATCAAGAAGATCTTCTACTACTGACTTATCAAGCTCTGTATCTTCACCTTCAATTACAAGGTCAATTTTCTTATTCAAATCTTTCTGCAAATCGCGAACAACTCGTGGGAAACGGCTGAAAATCTGATTGATTGGAACCATTCGGATTTTCATTACACCTTCCTGCAAATCGCCGGCAATTGTACCAAGATTCTGTGTATTTGAACGAATCTTACCAGTAATACCTTTTACTTCAGATTCGTATTCATCAAACATTGTCCCTAATGAACCATATTCCTGAATGATTGCATTGCGAATTTCGTTAGCTGAAGTTCCTTCTTTTGCCTGTTCCATATAATCTGGAATAGCATCAAAAAGATTATGGAGCTTTTCTTTAAATTCAGATTCAATGCTCTGGAATTTTGTAAGTTCAGTAGAAGTTTGTGCAGCGAGCTGGTTGAAAGAAGCTTTTGTAATAACAGCTTCTGATACAAGGTTCAAAAGATTATCAATTCGGCGTGAATCAACACGCAAAATAGAACCCTGCTGAGCGTGAGCTGGTGCAGCACCTTCTTTCTTTTCTACCTTCTGAACTTCGGCTTTTGGAGATTCTTCCATTGGAGCAAGAGCAGCCTTTGGAGCTTCTGGCTTAAGAATATTATCATTAAGAATATCTTTAAGAAGATCTTCCTGAGATGAAGTAATAGGTGCAGCGGCAACTTCTTCTTCCTTAATTACAGGCGAAACAGGAGCAGCTGATGGAGCTGGTGCCGAAACTGCAGCTGGTGCAGAATCACCTGTATCTGCATAATTATCATCTGTAATAAGATGAGCATCTGTTACCAAAGTTACATCACTAAGGAATGCAGCATCTTCAATATCACCACCATCTGCATTTGTTGCAATGTAGTAATATACAAACTCATAGAATTCATCTTCATACAAGGCATCAAAATCAGGAACAGTTTTTAATACATTACCGACAGATTTCAATGCTGCAAATACCTGCATACCACCTACAGTGTTCATAGGATTTGATTCATCAAAATTAACGGCAACACACCAAAGCTTCTGATCGCCTTCACATGTATGTTTAAGTTCTGAGTATTCAGAATCAGTTAATGGTGGAATCTTTAGACCAGCAGGAGCGGCAGCACTTGCAACAGGTGCAGCTACTACTGGCTGAGGTGCAGGAGCGGCAGGTTTTAGAGCCGCAGCTGCAGTTTTGGCAGCTTTCTTATCTTCTTTAGTTGGAATATAAGAATGAAGTTTGTCTACAATAGAATCAATATTTTCCTGATAAACAGAACCATTCTGTCTTGCTTCCATCATTGCTTTAATAACATCAATAGAAGTCAGAAGGATATCTACTACATCTTCGTTTACAGCCAAACGGTCTGAACGGATTTCATCGAGAACATCCTCTACGGTGTGTGTAAAATGAGAAAGTTCCATCATTTCTACGGTAGCAGAACCACCCTTAAGGGTATGGGCAGCACGGAAGATTTCGTCAATTGCTTCATGATTTGTAGGATCATTTTCAATTACGAGAATATTGCTTTCCAGCTGTTCTACCTGCTGTTCAGCTTCTGCGAAAAAGTCTTTTAAGAGTTCCTCATTATTAGGGTCAAGATAATCACTCATACCCAATATTATATACCTAAATATACAGATTTCAAGGAAAACCAAATAAAAAACTGTTTTTATAACAGGTTGTTTTTTTTCAAGAAATACCTTAAATGAACCGATATATAAAGAGTATAATAGTACATACAGAGGTTTAATATGAAGAAAACATGTAAATTATTAACAGTTCTTGGTTCACTGTTTATTTTTTCATTAACAAGTCTTTATGCATCATCATCTTTTACTGGCTATGCAGGAGGAATGTTAAACTACAGTGCAAATCAAAAATCAGAAAAGTTTGATCCCCAAATGGATTTAACAGCTTTCTTCTCTGGTCAGTTCACAGTTTCAGAAAACTTTTGGAGCCATCTGGAATTTTCCATTAAAACAGCAGACTTATTCAGCAAGGACCTTTTTGATGCCACAGATGCTTCTTTCCAGCTTGATGAGCTTTCCCTTATTAAGCGAGGCATTTCTATAAACGGCTATAATTATTTTAGTGTTTACATGGGAACTTACGACCCTATTGGTTCTGACATTTTTTTACAGCGATATTTTGCAATTGAACCAATTGGAACAAAACTGGCAGATACATATTTAGGTCTGGCAGGTTCAATTCTCTACCCTCATTTTGGTATTGGTATTTCTGATGTATTAAAATCAAATACAAAGCCTATTGCATACGGTTTTTATTTGTATTTAAATAATGAAAATTCACAGTACTACATTGCAAATGCAGATATCCGTTTTGCAACTTCAATGCGTTACTTTACAATGGATATTTTAGCCGGAGTTGGTGCACCTTTGTACGATACTTACAAAGGAGAATCTACATTCCTTGTTATCAATAAACTTTACTTCCATGCAGGAACTTCTATTCTTATTGGTAACAACTACACACCTTCCCTCTTTATTCAGGCAGGATTATTTAATGCTTCTTACGAAAAAGGTGCCAGCTTCCAGTTCTCATCAGACTCTATTTACCTGCTCATTGAACCTAGATTCGTAATAAACAACGGACACTTGAACCTTTCTGTCTATGCACTTCCACAGAAAACTGCAGATAAATTCCTTTTTGTTGATGATACTTTAGGTGCAGATTTAAACTTCTATTCAGACACAATTTCAGTTTCTTCAAAATTGTTTACCATGGGACTTCATATAGGCTTTGGTCTTCCAAACAAAACTCTGTTCTCTTTTATGAAAGAAAACAAATTTAAACCAGAAGACAACCTTGAAAGCCTTATTAATGATATTAAAACACTGAACTTTGATATTAATGTAACACCATACATGTCTACTGAACTTTTTGGCGGACAGATTAATGCACAGGTTAAAATCAGACTTATGGATTTGATCGTAGACAAATGGTACAAAGGATTCTGTGCTGAATTCGGTTACAAAGCTTCGTTCTAATTAAACGTCATTAAAATCAGAATCTTCCAGGGCAGCCAGTTCCTTATCAGCGTTACCAAAATTGACATAGCTGGTTGCCAGGAAGTAACTTCCTTTATCCTGTTTAATTCCAGTAATAATCATTCTGCACTTTACATAAGATCCGTTTTTATGACGGGCACGATAGTATATTGAAACAGGCTTTTCAAAATGATTTGTATAAGCTACAAAAAGCTTAGCCATAAACTTTGGTTTATCAAGGGGATGAACAACTCCAAAGGATTCAACCTCAGTCCAGTTTGCAACCTCTTCCTCCGGGTAACCTGAATTTTCAATAAACTGTTTATTGTATTTAAGTACTCGTAATTTTATAGTTTCAAAAGGTCGTCTCCAGTCAACCTGCAAGTGCATAAGCAAAAGACCAACCGTTGTATTATCCAAAAGCATACTCATTTGAGAATTGGTTGCCAGCAAAGTATTTTCTGAAATTTTCTCTTCGGTTATATCCTCCATAAGACAGTAAATTGTATGACGATTTCCAATACTGCTTAAAAGCCAGAAGTGAAATTTAACCCAAACCATTTCCTGCTTATTTACAGTCCTGCATTCGGCAACACAGCTTTTTTCACCTCCAGCTTCTATAATTTCCTGCATTGTATTAAGAATTACTTTCCTTGTTTCAGGAGAATAATAATTGCGAATATTTACAGAGATTTCAGAAACAGGAACATTCTCTGCCCCAAACAGAGTAAGTGTTTTTCTATTAACCCGAATAAGTTTTGCTCTATATTCCAGATTATTGAATTCAAAAATAGCAGCAGGACCGGAAAACTGTTCAAACATAAGATTTTCGCAAGAATCAGGATTGTAAAAATTGTTAATGTTTAAGCTGCCAAAAATATGTGGCTTTTGAACAATAACCCGTTTATCAGTTTCTTTAAGAAGTTTTTCATAATCTTCACAGCAAAGAGGTTTTGAATACAAAAATCCCTGAATAATATCACAGCCTATACTGGTAAGAAAGTTTGCCTGAGTTTCTGTTTCTACACCCTCGGCAATTGTAATTAGTTCCAAAGCCTGAGCCATATGTATTACAGAACTGATTACACTTCCACCTTTATCCATATTGCTGCCACTGTTAAAAAAGCCCATATCAAGCTTAATCATATCAAGAGGAATATCTTTCAAAGAATTCAAAGATGAATAACCACTACCAAAATCGTCCATTGCAATACTGTAACCCATTTCCCGAATGGCATTTATTCGGGAAATCAAAGCATCAACATCGTGCATATATGCACTTTCTGTAATTTCAAAATGAATAAGATGATGAGGGATTTTAAATTCTTCGTCCAGACGCTTAATTGCATAGACCATAGAATCAGATTCCAGACTGACTCTGGAAATATTAACAGATATAGGAGCAGGATTTAATCCTTCATCCAGCCATTTGTGCATTTTTTCAAAAGCCTGGCGCCAGATTAATTTATCAAGAGTAACAATAAATCCATTTTTTTCTGCAATTGGAATAAATAAAGTTGGAGGAAATATAGTTCCATCAGGCTTTACCCAACGACAAAGTACTTCCGCACCGGAAAGCTCGTTTGTGGCAGTTTTATACTGTGGCTGAAACCATAACACAAATTCATTATTTGCCAGAGCTGATGGCATTTGAGAAGTTACATTAACTTCTGTCATCATTTTTTCACGATATTCCTGAGTAAAGAATGAAAAAGTATTTGTAACAGATGAAATTGTACGATCCATACAGAGTGTTGAATAATTCAACATATCTGTTACATTTTCATCAAAGCTTTCAGCAACATAGGCACCAAAACGCATGGTTACCGGCATTTCTATACCAAGATGTCTGCAATCAAAATATTTTATGTTTCGGATTGTTTCTACAGTTTCCAGATTGTATTCCAAAAAAAGGGTAAAAAGACCACCACCAATTCTTGCAACAATCGCCTTATCGCCAAAAACCTCACACAAACTTTTACCAATGAACTTAAGAACTTCATTTCCTGTTTCAAATCCGAAAATATCATTAATAACTTTCAGGCGGTTTATATCACCAGCATAAACTGCATACTTTTTATCAACATTGGAAGATAAAACTGCATTAACCTTACGGATAAAGCTATTCTGATTATCAAGACCAGTAAGAGCATCTGTATAATAGTTTTTCTCCATAATATCATTCATATAATGAAGACAGTTTTCTTTTTTGTTATAACCATAAGCCAAAGCACTGGCCATTTCGTGACAGGTTGAATAACCACAGGAACCACAATTTATATGGCGTTTTTCTGGTGCATCCTTTAATAAAACAGAATAAACCTCTTCATAAACTTCATCAGGAATTCTATATGGCTGATGATAACGGTTTACATATTCACGGGTAAAATCGTCATAATTAAGAGCTTCAAAATGTTTAAAGAATTCTTCTCTAAGACTTTTATAATCCTTTACAGTAACATCAAACTTTTTTATACACTGCTGATAGATTTCTTCAAAACGGGAATAAATGACTGGATAATTGCGGTTTTCTTTTCCTACTGCAGGCCCCATCTGGCAACCATGTTTACAGGTATAAACTTCTGCTAGAAAAGGCTGATATTCCGCGTACTGAGCTCCCATAAAGAAGTTTACTTCGTTAAAGATTTTTTCTGAAGAATCGTTCATTACAACTATTCGTTCTGAGCTTGGAAAGAATACAGCAACACTATCTTTAAAAGCTCCTTCTCCGCAAAGAACTTTTCCAAGATTGTCAGTTGTTAAATCGGCAGCTGCAGCATCGTCAGGAAGTTTATCAGTTTCAAAATATTTTGAAATATGTTCATAAGTCAGGTTATAAGCAACATCAATTTTGTTAACAGGATGATTAAACTCATCCTTCATAGAAATACAGGAACTAAGATATGCTAATTTATTATTATCATTAAGATATTTACGGGCATAAATTGCTGTACAGGAAACAGGACTTTGAACTGGAATCAGTTTTGTTCTTAAAGACGGATTATATAATTCAACTTCATTTATAAAAGAGGAACAGGTATTTGCAATAAAAGCTTTGTTTGCAGAAGGTACATCATAATTATCAAGAAGATATTTTACATGAGCCCAAAGTGAAATTTCTGCACCATAGGCTACATCGTAAATCTTATCTACTCCCTGTTTCTTTAACCAGGCTAAAACAGAAGGTGCTTTATCATCATAAAGAACATAAAAAGACTGATCTACAATCAATGAGATTTTTTCGCCTGATTTTAAATTATTAAAGAAAACCTCTGTATCATCTTTAAATTCTCTGGCGTCGTGAATGCAAACATTAACACATTTACCACAATGATTACATTTACTTTCGTTTACACTGATAATGCTTTTTCCATTCTGTTCTGTAGCAACATTTGCCCCTACTACAGAACACTGTGCAATACAGCGGTTACATGCGATACAATTTGTATTTGTATAAATTAGACCATTGTTATATCTTGCCATATTGCACCTATTCAAATAAAACCAGAATCATAGTTTGATTCATGTGGGTTATATTACATTGTTCACCATAACCGGAAACACCAATATAATTGCCATAATTATTTTTTAATGTATCCGTAAATTCAGAAAACAGATTTTCTTTTTCAAACATAATTGAACGGGCCAAACAATTAACAACAACAGCAAAGGAACTTTTTGCAATCTGCTCTCTGGCTGTTTCTTTTGTTGCATTCCAGATTTCGTTTATATTACCACGATTTAGAATTGCAATTTTTGAATGATTAAAAACCCGGGCAAACAACTGTATAGACCCATCTGGCATAATATCACTAACTTCTGTAATAAAAACTTTATCTTTGGAAATTCGTCCCAAAGGATTTTCAGCAATAGCATCCTTTAAATTTTCCAGCGGAACATTTAATGCAGAAGCAAGCACATCGGCAGCAGGCTTGTTATCAAGCATATAAATAATTCTGTTGTCTACATCCACATCTGTTGCAGAAAATACTTTATCTGTAGTTTTTTCATAAAGATTTTCTTTAACAAAACCAATTTTGCCGTTTAAATTATGAATTAAAACAAAAACACAGGTATTCTGAAAACAAACTCCATTAAGACTTACAATAGATTTTGAACCTTCACTTAATTCTGCACCGGCAGAACTGCCAAAACAAGGAATTCCTTTAGGAGACAGATATTTATTTAAAGTATCCAGAACCAGTTCTTCGCCTTTTGTATAAGAATTACAGAATTCAATACAGCAGGTATTTTCAAACGAAGAAAGTTTATCTAAAGCTAAAGCAATGTGTCGTTTATAATTCATTGGAAAATTTGATATATCAAAAAGGATTCCTTCACCTACTTCTATACCATCATTTATTGCCATTGCCGCAAGACTGTTGTGACCATACCCTGCCGAAGAAAAATTAATATATGAAGTAGAACCTATATTTACAGTATTTGGGAAAGCTTCCTGTAATTTTGTTGCAAACATATAAAATGAATTATATTCACTGAAGAACATAATCAGTTTTGGTGAGGAACATTCATTTTTTATCTTATCAGTTACTTCAGCAAACGCATGTTCAAAATCTGGATTAGTACTGACAGCAATAACAGTTCTTTGCATTTTTATAAATTATAGCACAAAAAATAGGCTTGACCACTGGATTTTATGCTATACTTACAGAAGGTGGTTAAAATGCAGAATTCATTCAAAGATGTAGCCTGTCTTCCAGGTAATGAAAAATGGAAACAGGCAAATAAACGGGAAATTGAACTTTATGGCCGTAATAACGACATCCGTTCAGAATTTGAACGAGACTATACCCGTCTTTTACACAGTCAGGCATTCCGCAGAATGAAGCATAAAACACAGGTATTTTTTGCCCCTCATAACGACCATATCTGTACCCGTATGGAACATGTTCTTCATGTAGCATCGGTTTCAACAACAATTGCAAAATATCTGGGACTAAACGAACAATTAACAAACGCTATTGCTATCGGTCACGATATTGGTCATGCACCTTTTGGACACCACGGGGAAGATTGTCTTAATCACCTTTTGGAACAAAAAGAGGGTCAGAATGCACCTAAAAAATTCTGGCACGAAAGAAACAGCCTTTTCTTTGCCGATTATATAGAAACACTTCAGGATCCAAATGCCACAGAACAGCCATTAAACCTTACTTACGGAGTTCGTGATGGTTTAATCTGTCATTGCGGGGAAATTGACCAGCACAGTGTAAAACCAAGAAATGATGCCATAGATTTATACTCTATTAAACGACCTGGAATAATCCAGCCTTATACATGGGAAGCCTGCGTTGTAAAAATTGCAGATAAGATTTCTTTTTTAGGCCGGGATCTGGAGGATGCTCGGGCTTACCACATAATTGATATGACAGCTTACCGTGAACTACGAGAAATTGTTGGCAGTACTTTAGGTTTTGAACGAAAAGGTGCCCATGCATTGCGTAGTGGAAAAGCTGTTAATACAACAGTACTGATTAACGATTTGATTGTTGATTTATGTGAACAAAGCTCTCCTGAAAAAGGCTTATGTTTTTCTGATGAATATTTCAAATTCATTATTGAACTTAAAAAATTCAGTTTTTCAAGAATATACAAGCACTGGCGCCTTGAAGAATTTGCTGTTTATTCTGAAAATATCATTAAAACCTTATTCAGAACCTTACAAAAAACTCAACCTTACGCAAAAACCGGCCGTGTTTTTCAGGCACTTAAAATCTACCCAAAGCTCTGTTCAACATTTGAAGACTGGCTGGTAAAATATACAAACTATAAGCCTTTCATTGCAGAAAAGCATGATTATGTAAATAAAAAAGCCATTCTCCGCTACAACACACCAGTTGTGTTTGATGTAACAGACAATGACTCTTTTACAAAATGTATCATTGAATATATTTCAGGTATGACAGATCAGTTTGCCATAGAAGTTTACGAAGAAATCATAACCTTCTAGGCAAAACAAAAACTGTTATACACGATGCATAGCACTAAAAACTTTTTCGCTCATGATATTGATTTCAACACCCATATCATTTGCTAAAATTTCCATAGCTTTACGAACATCATCAATTGCAATATCAGCGTTCTTTAAATCTACCATCATCATCATTACAAAATTTCCAGAAAGAATTGTCTGTGTAATATCATCAATGTTGATTTTGTGATCTGCTAAAAACTGTGAAACTTTAGCAATAATACCTACTTTATCTGAACCTACTACTGTAATAATTGCGTTCATCTATATCTCCTTAGAAATTATTTCCTAATGTTGCTGCCATTACGGCCTTAATTGTATGCATACGATTTTCAGCTTCATCAAAAACTACAGACTGGTTGCTTTCAAAAACATCATCTGTAACTTCCATTGCTGTAAGACCAAACTTTTCGTAAATTTCTTTTCCAATTTTTGTATTCAAATCATGGAAAGAAGGAAGATCATGCATAAAGATTGCTGTTGGTTTAGCCTTTTTAAGCACATCCATATTAACCTGATATGCTTTCAAATCTGCAATTCTTTCTGCCCAGATTTCATCAGGTTCACCCATAGAAACCCAAACATCAGTATAAAGAATATCAGCATCCTTTGTTGCTTTATCAATATCGCTTTCCAAAGTAATAGATCCACCACTAGCCTGACACCATGGCTGACATTCAGCAACAAGTTCTTTTGATGGAAAGTATTTTTCTGGAGCACACAAAGTAAGATTTAAACCAAGTTTTGCACAAACTATACAAAGTGAATTACCTATGTTGTAACGGGCATCTCCGTAATAAACTAATTTCAAACCTTTTAATTTGCCATAATGTTCACGGATTGTAAGCATATCAGCAAGCATCTGTGTTGGATGATATTCATTTGTTAAACCATTCCATACAACAACACCAGAATATTTTGCAAGCTCTTCCACCAAAGTCTGTTCAAAACCGCGGTATTCGATACCATCAAACATACGGCCAAGAACACGAGCTGTATCTGCAATGCTTTCTTTTTTTCCAATCTGAGAGCCTTCTGCCAGATATGTTGTAGAAATTCCTAAATCGTGAGCGGCAACTTCAAAGGCACAACGGGTACGAGTACTTGTTTTTTCAAAAATAAGGGCAATATTTTTTCCACGGTGAATATCAACTGGAATTCCCTTCTTTTTCTTTTCCTTAAGATCAGCTGCAAGATCAAGCATGTAGTTGATTTCTTCAGGAGTAAAATCTTTTAATGTAAGAAAATTGCGTCCTTTAAGATTCATAAAAGCCTCGTATTTTTAGTAATATATGGACAACTATAGTATAAATATACAAAAATGTGAATATTTATGCATTTTATTTTTTACAAACAGATCCCGAATCAAGTTCGGGATGACAAAGCAATGCATTCTATATTGTCCTAAGCATCAATTTCTGAAGCAAGATGATGAACAATAAAGTCTCTTCGTTCAGGTGTATTTTTACCCATATAGAATTCCAGAACTTCTGGAACATTTTTTAAAGACTGAATTGTAACAGGTGTAAGATGCATACCCTTATCTTCAGATTCACCTTCCTTACGAGGGAAAATAAACTGTCCGAATTCAGAAGGGTTAATTTCTCCTAATCCTTTGAACCGTGTTACTTCTGCACCACGCATGTTGGCAAGCTCCTTATCGCGGCTTGCTTCTGAATAACAGTAAACTGTTTTCTGCTTGTTACGAACACGGAACAATGGAGTTTCAAGAATGTAAACATGACCTGTAAGAATAAGTTCCTCAAAATAAAGGAGAAGATATGTCATTACAAGATTTCGAATATGATAACCATCGTTATCGGCATCGGTTGCAATAATGATCTTATCGTAACGCAAGCCTTCAATATCTTTTTGAACACCTAAACTGAAAGTAAGATTTTTTAATTCTTCATTTTCAAACAAAGCTGATTTTTTTCGGCCATACATATTTTCAGGTTTACCGCGCAAACTGAAAATTGCCTGGTAAGAAACATCACGGCTTCCTACCATTGAACCAGACGCAGAATCACCTTCGGTAATGAAGATCATAGAGTTGGCACCCTTTTCACCATCCTGCAAGTGATAGCGGCAATCCTTAAGCTTTTTAATCTTAAGCATTACAGACTTTTCAGCTTCGCGAATCTGTTTTTCTGTTACAGAGTTGATTTCATTGCGGGCTTTCTGGTTCTTAATGATTTTTTCTTCCAGAGCTCCTGCCACATCCGGATTATGACGCAGCCAGTCATCTACAGCCAGTTGAACTTCCTTAATGATTGGTCCACGAATTTCAACATTACCAAGTTTGTTTTTTGTCTGGGATGTAAACATTGGATTATCAATTCCAATCTTAAGAGCACAAAGTAAACCAGAAGTTACATCTTTCTCGTCATATTCTTTTTTAAAGAAACTGTTTACACCTTTTGTAAATCCATCCAGGAAGGAAGTAACATGAGTACCACCATCATCTGTAGACTGACCGTTTACAAACGAATAAACAAATTTATCAAGAGAAGGAGTATGAGTTAATACAAACTGAAGATTTTCACCTTTGTAATTAAAAAGCTTATACAAAGATTTTCCTTCGCCGCCCATTTCATTTACAAGAAGATCTTCAATACCTTTTTCTGAAATATAATCTTTACCATTACATTTAATTAATAGACCAGGATTTAAGTAAGCATAGTTCCATAAACGTTTTTCAACATATTCCATGTTAAATTCATACTTACCAAAAAGCTCTTCATCTGGTATAAATTCCAGATAAGTTCCGTTCTGCTGACCTTCTTTAGCGGCACCAAGTTTACTGCTAATCTTTTCGCCTTTTTTAAATTCAACAACTGCCATTTTTCCATCACGGATCGAAGCAGCACGGAAATAAGATGAAAGTGCATTGGTTGCTTTAATACCAACACCATTCATACCAATTGCCTGTTTGAATACGTTGTTGTTATATTTGGCACCAGTATTTACATTACTTACACAGTCTTCAAGCTTTCCAAGAGGAATACCACGACCATAGTCACGAATACGAACATGGCCTTCTTTAATTTCCACATCAATGCGTTTACCAAATCCCTGTGAAAATTCATCTACAGAGTTATCAATACCTTCCTTAAGAAGAATATAAATACCGTCATTTTCATTTGAACCATCACCAAGAGAACCAATATACATACCAGGACGAAGACGGATATGTTCAAGACCTTCAAGGTGCTGGATAGAATCTTCGTCGTAAACAGCTGGGGAAGCTGGAGCTTTTGATGAAGACTTTGGTGCTGAAGTTTTTGTTACAGCCGCTGTTTTTACAGGAGCTTCTTTTACACTGTCAGTTTCTGGTACAGCAGCCTTAACAGGTACAGTTTTAGAGGCAGGCTTTGCTGGTGTCTTTGCAGCAGTTACTTTAGCTGCATTTGTTTTAGCAGCGGCTGTTCTAGATGCAGCAGTCTTAGTTACTGTTGTTTTTGCAGCGGCTGATTTTGCAGGTGCTTTAGTAGCAGTTGCTTTGGCTGTTGATTTTGCAGGTGCTTTAGCAGCAGTTGCTTTGGCCGCTGCTTTTGCAGGAGCCTTTGCGGCTGGTGATTTAGGCGCTGTGGGTGTTTTAGGTGCCGCTGCAGTTTTTGGTGCTGCAGGTGTTTTCGGTGCCGCTGCAGTTTTTGGCGCTGCAGGCTTTGAGGTTGCGGCTTTTTTTGCGGCGGTTTTTGTTTTTGATTCAGCGTTGAGTGCAGCCGCTCTTGCAGCCAGTCCTTTTCCAGTAGGTTTATCGTTAGTTGCCATTTTTCCCCTCTTTTGACAATTTTTTACATTTGTTTTTTATTCTTCTGATGGTTTAAGATACACTTCCATAATTTCACAGTTGCATCTTCCATTTTCTTTTACTTTATAGAGTGCTTCATCTGCTTTTCTAATCAGTTCGTCACTATAACCATAATCACTGATTGCAGCACCAACACTTAAAGAAACTGGTGGTAAACCATCTACCATTTGAATTAAAGTTTCATTTATATGTCTGATTTTACGAGCAATTATTTCTTTTGGATTATCCCCCAGTTTAGTCATAATAATGGCAAATTCATCACCACCAATACGACCTACATAATCTGTATTTCTAAACTGATCCAGCAATAATTCAGAAACCTTTCGTAAAACATCGTCACCAGCCATATGACCATACTTATCATTAATGGTTTTAAATAAATCCACATCAATCATAAGATAAGCAAGAGGTTCATCAATTCCCGCATAAGCCTGTTTAATATTTTCAAAGGCCTCCCGATTTATAAGACCGGTTAACGAATCGTGTTCAGCTTTATGTTTTAATACAGAAGCTGTAACTGCATTTTTATCGCAAAGTGTATTGTATGCTTTTGCAATTGTAAGAACTTCATCAGCCCCGGAATGAGACATTCGTTTTCCCTGAACAATACACTGAACATTCTTGCGTATAGGAATAAGTACATAAAGAATAATAAACAGACAGAAAATTGAAAAAGTAACAAGTACTAAAATAACCAGAACAAACTGAGTTATAAACAACCGGTTTATCTTTCTATCACTTTCTTTCTGAACATCCATGAAATATTCAACAAGACTATTATGAGCACCAGCTGAATATCTTAAAATAGTATTCTTATAGGAAAGATATTCGTAATCGTAAACAATATCCTGTGCTTTTTTAATTTTTTCTGCAGCAGAAAGCTGTTTATCAGCTTCAGTCAGATTAATATTAAGCATCTGTAATGGCATGGATTTTGCGTTCATATTTACAGCATCGCAAACCAGTTTCATTGCGTACAATTCCGTTTTTTTAAGCCGTTCAGATTCTTTAAAAGCCCTGTTTAAATTTTCACCAACAGCATCATCTTTATGAGTCATCTCAACAATACGAACAGCTGTTTCCCGTCTGTTCAAATCATCTACTTCATACATAAACGAAGACATATAAACAGGATTATGAATAGATACATAAAAGCGAATCTGATTTGTAAGGAATTCAGAAGCTTCGCGGAAATTTGAAATAGCCTGGTTACATTCTGAATAATCAAACATAACTTCGTTTAATTTTCTGTAGGTTTTTTGAATTTCAACATCAGAAACAATTACAAGTAATCCAAAAAATACAGCTAAAACTGGAGTAACAATTACCCAGACTTTCATTTTTGGCGCGAATTTTCTCTTTTTGATATTTGATTCTTTTGACATTCCCCCACCCAAAAGAAATGATATTATATTTTAAAATGGTAAAAAAAATAAGTCAAGTAAAGCCAAACCTATTAATTTTACAGATTTTTCATACATTTAAGTATAGAAAGATTATTAAGTATGTTAAAAAAGATTTCAAAAGATTCTGGAGTTAAAGATTCCAGATTATCTTCTTGTGTGTGAAACAACTTCCAAGTTAATGGGGTCTGTCCCCCTAAAACAACAGAAACCTCTGCAGAAGGAAGCATTGTTAATGCTACAGCTGGAATTCCATTAACAATAAAACTGGCATTATCACTGTAGCTAGTATGCAATTTAAACCATTTTCCCTTACTTGCAGGTTTAATTATTCTTTCTGCCAAATTCTCCAATTCAACAATTCTTTTTGCAAGAACAGATGGAACACATTTAGGCAAATCATTCTGGGAAATCACAGGAACATCTCCACGCCCCATACTATCAAACACAAATATATCATCATTAACAATTCCAAGTTTTTTGAATAACTGTGCCAGAGCAAAAGCACCCTGCTGATTTACTCCCTGTTGCCCCTCTTCTTCACCATCAGTAAAAATAAGGCGGATATTATGAGTACCACCCTTCTTTACCAAAGCAGCAGCCCATTCAAGCAGGCAGAAAACCGCCATAGAATTATCATTTGCTCCAGGAGTTCCTTCAAAACGGTCATAATGAGCAATAACGGTTTTTATTTTAAACATAGGATTGTACTGTTCCTGGGGAAATTTTACATATATATGATTTTTATCTTCCAGTTGAATTACAGGTGCATCCAGCCCGGCTTTATTCAGATATTCCTGAATAAATGATTTTCTATCACATTGAGGAGAAATAAATTGTCTAAACTCATCCGGAATTGTAAACATGACAAATATTATACTACAAATCTATCTTTATTACTGTCTGTAAATTCAGTATAATATAGAAAAAATATTTTTATTAGAGGTAAAAAATGGCTACACCATTAGAAAACTATCTTGCTTCTTGCGGCGGAAAACCAACTGCTGCAATGTGTGCTTATGTTGCAAATCTTCAGCAGGTTGCTGCTGTAGGTCCAGATATTGCAGCTTCAATCGTAAACGAAATTGAAAACCAGCGCAGTCACCTTAAATTAGTTGCATCTGAAAACTACTGTTCTTTGAATGTTCAGGCAGCTATGGGAAACCTTCTTACAGATAAATATGCTGAAGGTTATCCAGAACACCGTTATTATGGTGGTTGTGTAAATATCGACGCTGTAGAAAATACTGCAGCTCATGAAGCAGAAAAGCTCTTTGGTGCAGATTATGCATATGTTCAGCCACATTCTGGTGCTGATACAAACTTAGTTGCTTACTGGGCAATTCTTTCTGCAAAGGTTGAAACTCCAACTTTGGAAGAATTGGGAGTAAAATCATTAAACGATCTTACAGCTGAACAGTTTGACGAGCTTCGCAAAAAGTTTGGAAACCAGAAGCTTATGGGTCTTGATTACTCTTGTGGTGGTCACCTTACACATGGTTACAAAATGAATGTTTCTGCCCGCATGTTTGAATCTCATCCATACGGAGTTGATAAAGAAACAGGTCTTTTAGACTACGATGCAATTGAAAAACAAGCTATGGAAATAAAACCATTAATCCTTCTTACAGGATATTCTGCTTACCCTCGCAAAATCAACTTCAAACGTTTCCGCGAAATTGCTGATAAATGTGGAGCAGTATTAATGGTAGATATGGCACACTTTGCAGGTCTCGTTGCCGGTAAAGTATTTACTGGAGACTACGATCCAGTAAAATGGGCAGATATCGTAACAACAACTACACATAAAACATTGCGTGGTCCTCGTGGTGCTATGATCCTTTGTAAACAGGAATTTGCAGATTACGTAAATAAGGGTTGTCCAATGGTTCTTGGTGGTCCACTTGGTCACATTATGGCTGCAAAAGCTATTGCTTTCAAAGAAGCAAATACACCTGCTTACCAGGCATGGGCAGCACAGGTTGTAAAAAATGCAGCTGCTTTGGCAGAAGGCTGTAAAGCTCACGGTATACCACTTCAGACTGGCGGTACAGACAACCACCTTATGCTGGTAGATGTTACAGTTTACGGTCTTACAGGAAAACAGGCAGAAGCAGCGTTGTTCCAGTGTGGTGTAACAGCTAACGCTAACGCTCTTCCTTACGATAAGAACGGTGCATGGTGGACTTCTGGTATCCGTATTGGTACACCAGGTCTTACAACTCTTGGCATGGACGAAAAAGACATGGCAGAAGTTGCCGACATCATCGACTTAGTTCTTAAAGGAACAAAGCCTGGCCTTACAAAAGAAGGAAAACCAGCTAAGGGTAAAATTGAACTTGACCCAGCAGTACAGGCTGAAGCTAAAAAGCGCGTAAATGCACTTCTTGGAGCACATGTTCTTTACCCAGAATTGGACTTAGACTTCTTAAAGAAAGAATTTGTAAAATAGTAAAGAAACATACAACATACAACAATTTCTTTTATATAATTTAGCACAATCTGTGTTATACTTTATAAAGAGAGTTTCATTATTACAATTGATGAGACTCTCTTTTTTTTATAGGAGAATATAGAAAAGGTATGACACTACGAAAAACTGTTATTATTTCATTTCTGTTATTAACTTTAGCAGGAAGCACATCTCTTTTAATAACTGCACTTAGTTTTTCAAGCAGATCCTTAAAATCTGTTCTTGAAGATGATATGAAAAGTATGGTCAGTGCAGTTTCTGAAGCAATTTCTGCCGAAACCGACTCTAAATTTCAGCTTATCAATGCAGTAAGTCATATTCCAGATATTCAGAATTCCAAGTCTACTCTTATAGAAAAACAATCAATTCTTAATTCTATTGCAAAAAATGAAAACAATATTACTGACTTTATTATAACAGACATTATAGGCAAAACAGCCTACGAAGACACAAACTGGAAAAACTTTAATCCTCGTTTTTATATTTCAGAAGCACTTATGGGCAAAAAAACAATCCAGGGACCAATTACAAATAAAGCAGATAACACAAGTGCTTTATTTTATTGTGCACCTCTATATAACGAAAATAACAAAATTGAGAATGTAATTTTCATGCCTACAAATGGTGAAGTTCTTTCAGATTTTTGTTCCCGTTATAAAGTTGGCAAAACAGGTTATTCCTTTGTTTTAGACAGAAGTTATGGTTCCGTTATTGGACACCCAGATGTTTCTCTTGTTTATGATCAGTACAATCTTTATCAAAAAACACATAAAAACCCTGATTTAGCAGATGAAGAAGTACTTATTAAAGATATGATGAATGGAAACTCTGCCGTTGGCTATTACACAGAGGATGGCGTTAAATATGTATTAAGTTATGCCCCAATTCCTGGAACAAACTGGTCTGCAGGTGTTGTTGTTGAATACAGCGAATTCTATAGTCATTTGACTACCCTTCGCCACATAATGATTGCTTTAACAGTTATTATTTCTATTTTAAGTATTCTTATTTCTCTTTATATTGCAAAAAGCATTGGACCTCTTAAAAAGGTTGGTCAGGCAATTAATGAAATTGCCACCGGTAATGCGGATTTAACACAGCGTCTTGAATTTAAACACACAAAAAAAGAAATCACCGAAGTAGTTAATGGTTTTAATAACTTTGTTGAAAAGCTGCAGAGTATTATTTCAAATGTAAAGTTTTCTCAGAACAATCTTATTACAGCAGATAATTCACTTCAGGTAAACAGCCAGGAAACTGTTACTTCTATTACTCAGATTATTTCAAGCATCGAAAATGTAAATTCACATATTGGAAATCAGGTTTCCAGCGTAAATGAAACTGCTGGTGCAGTTAATCAAATTGCCACAAACATTAATTCCCTTGAAAAATTGATTATCAATCAGGCTTCAGGTATTGAAGAAGCTTCATCTGCTATTGAAGAAATGGTAGGAAACATTAACTCTGTAAACAACTCTGTAGAAAAAATGTTTGATTCCTTTAAAATTCTTGAAGAAAATGCCAGAAATGGTATTGAAGTTCAGGGAGATGTAAACTCAAAAATCAGAATTATTGAAGAACAGTCTAAGATGCTTCAGGATGCAAACCAGGCAATTGCAGATATTGCGGAACAGACTAACCTTCTTGCTATGAACGCTGCAATTGAATCTGCACATGCAGGAGAAGTTGGTAAAGGATTTGCTGTTGTTGCAGATGAAATTCGTAAGCTTTCTGAAACTTCTACAGAACAGTCTAATTCAATTGGTAACGAACTTAAAAAGATTCAGGAATCTATTTCTGATGTTGTTAAAGCCTCAGATATTTCAAGTTCGGCATTCAACTCTGTTGCTCAGAATATCCAGACAACAGATGAAATTGTACGCCAGATTAAAAATGCTATGGATGAACAGATTGTTGGTTCAAAGCAGATTACAGAAGCATTACAGTCTATAAACGACAGTACTACAGAAGTCCGTTCTGCCTCAACAGAAATGACATCTGGCAATAAACATATTCTTTCAGAAATACAAAAGCTTCAGACTTCAACTACAGAAATGAGGGACAGTATTTTTGAAATGTCTAAGGGTGCACAAAAAATTAATGAAACTGCAGAATCTTTATCAGATGTTTCAAATCAGGTAACATCATCAATTGATGGTATTAACCAGGAAATAAACTTATTCAAAGTATAACAAGGTAATTAAATGCGCTTGATTTTTATTCGTCACGGAGACCCAGATTATTCTATTGATAATTTAACAGAAAAGGGAAAACGGGAAGTAAAACTGCTTACAGATAGAATCTGTAAATGGGAAAATATAACAGCGTTTTACACATCACCTTTAGGTCGTGCAAAAGCAACAGGTGCCCCTGCTCTGGAAAAACTAGGCCGCACTGCAGAAACCTTTGAATGGCTTAAAGAATTCAATGCCAAACGCTGGGATTTACTGCCAGATTACTATACTTCAAATAAAAACTTTTTCAATAAAGATAAATGGATGAAAACTTCTTTTATGAAAAAGTTCAACACAAAAAAAGATTATAAAGAAGTTTGTGACGGAATTGATAAACTGCTTGGCGAATATGGTTACATTCGGAACAAAAAAGGTTTTTATGATGTAATAAATCCTTCAACTAACCCTAACTGGACATATGAAGGCAAATATCAGCTTAAATCAATTAAGGATGATTATCCTGAAGAAACCACATTAGTTTTCTTTTGCCATTTGGGAATTATGTTTACTCTGATTTCTCACTTAGTGGGAATTAGTCCCATGCAGTTGTGGCAGGGATTTTATGTTGCCCCAACTTCCATTACAATCTTAAACACAGAAGAACGAAAACAAGGTCAGGCCTATTTTAGAGTAGAACGACTTGGAGATACTAATCATCTTACAAACGGTGGTGAACCAATAAGCTCCAGCGGCTACTTTGCAAATGTTCATAACGAAATCCAGGAGAAATAAATGATTACTTTTAACAAAAAAAATAAAGAATTCCGTCTTGATACACCAAATTCAACTTACTGCATTTCTATAAGCGCTAAAGGTTATGTAGCACATTCTTATTTTGGTTCTAAATTAGGTGATGATGATGCAACATACCTTACCCGCCAGTATGAATACGGTTTTAGTAAGGGCGAAGTTTTTCGAGAAAAGCATTCACTTTTAGATTTTCTTCCACAGGAATATCCTACTGATGGTGTTGGAGATTATAGACAGTCTGCAATTGCAATCAATAATGAAAACAACAACAATGGCGTAGAATTAAAATATAAATCTCACAAAATTACAGCTGGTACCAAAGAAATTCCTGGCCTTCCAGCAGTTTTTGGAGCAAGGTCCAGCTGTAAAACTCTGGAAATTACAACTGAAGATTCCATCCTTGGTGTAGAAGTTGTTCTTATCTATACTGTATTTGATGATTTAGATGCAGTTGTGCGTTCTGCAAAAATTACAAACAACGGTAATGGAACTGGAGACGGTAAAACTTTATTCATTAAAAAAGCATTATCTGCATCTTTTGATATGGATAATCAGAATTATGACATGATTACCCTGCATGGCTCATGGGCTCGCGAACGCCACATGGACAGACACCCAATTCACATGGGACTTCAGGCAGTTGTTTCTAACCGTGGTGAAACATCTCACCAGGAACATCCTTTTATTGCAGTTCTTGACCACAATGCAGACCTGAATTCAGGAAATGTTTACGGTGTAAACTTTATTTACTCTGGAAACTTTACAGCTTCAGTTCAAAGAAATCAGTTTGATTCAATTCGTGTCAGCATTGGTATAAGTCCTGATAATTTCTGCTGGAAACTAACTCCAGGCGATTCATTCTATACTCCACAGGCAGTTCTTACCTTCAGCTCAACAGGATTAAATGGAATGAGTCATACATTCCACGATCTATACCGTGAACACCTGATTCGCAGTCCATTCAAAAAAGTTATGCGCCCAATTCTTATCAACAACTGGGAAGCAACCTACTTTAACTTTGACACAGAAAAACTTCTGGATATTGCACGGGAAGCATCTAAAGATGGCATTGAAATGCTGGTTATGGATGACGGCTGGTTTGGACACAGAAATTCAGATGACAGTTCTTTAGGCGACTGGTATGTAAATGAAAACAAGCTTCAGGGTGGATTAAAGCATCTTGTAAGTGAAGTTAATAAACTTGGCATGAAATTTGGAATTTGGTTTGAACCAGAAATGATTTCTCCAGATTCAGATTTATACAAAGCACATCCAGACTACGCTATTCAGATTAAAGGTCGTGAACCTGGAATGAGCCGTCAGCAGCTGGTTTTAGATATTACCAGAAAGGAAGTAAGAGATTGCGCTTACAACCAGGTAAAAGCAATTCTTAAAAGTGCAAACATTGAATACGTAAAATGGGATATGAACCGTCAGTTATCTGATATTGGTTCTTTTGATTTACCTGCAGATCAGATGGGAGAATTTTACCATCGTTATGTACTTGCACTTTACGAAATGCAGGAACACCTTCTTAAAGATTTTCCTAAGCTTTTACTGGAAAACTGTTCTGGCGGTGGTGCTCGTTTTGATCCAGGTATGTTCTATTATTCTCCACAAATCTGGTGTTCAGATGATACAGATGCCATTGAACGACTTTCAATTCAGGAAGGAACAGCACTGGTATACCCTCTTTCTACAATGGGAGCTCATGTTTCTGTTTGTCCTAACCATGCAGTTGGCCGTGTGACTCCATTTAAAACCCGCGGTTATGTTGCTCTTAGCGGTACCTTCGGCTACGAACTTGATATTACAAAGCTTCCTCCAGAAGAACGTAGTATGATACCAGGACAGATAGCCCTTTATAAAAAGTATTCAGACCTTGTTCGTAACGGCGATTACTGGCGTGTTGCCAGCTATTCCGAAAATAATGAATACGATTGCTGGATGAGTGTTTCTAAAGATAAATCAAAAGCTTTACTTACCTTTATTCAGGTTATGAATCATCCAAACTATAAAACAAGATTCATTAAATTAAACGGATTAGATGACAATAAACTTTATAAAATCAGTTTTCCAGATGAAGATGAATCACAGTGGCCTTCAGTACAAATGTCTGGACTTACATTAAAAAATGCAGGTATTGGTATTCCCAGAGATTGGGGAGATTTCCAGGGAAAATTAATTTATATTGAATCCACTTCCAAATAATGGAATGATTTTGTTTCTGTCAAAAGATTGATTCAGTACATCTTTAATGTCTTCCAATTTGCATATGTTAGGTTTATTCATGTCATCTCCTATTTTGTTAATTTTTTGGATTAATTCTTTTAATTATATATTACTATGTAGTATCAAAGTTTGAAATATCCAGTAGACTAATTAATTATTTTCAAATTTATTCTTCTTTGATGCTTGTTATTTAATCATCAATAATTTATTCTTTCCCAGGAATATTCGCGTTGATATGCTGGAATTGTATAAACATTTCCTGGAAATGATTTGATTGGACCTAAATTTTGATTCATTATCATATTAATTTCTCATCTATTGGTAAATCAATTCCATAATAGGGTTCAGATTCATGAACTTCCAGAATATTCTGAAGTGGTACATCTGAATATTTATAAATCTTTTCCATATATTTTTTTTTGGTGGAAATATCATCAAGTTCAATTCGTCGCTGTTTTGATAATTCAAGAAAAACAGAGCTTTGTTCTAGCCCTAAATATCTTCTTCCCAAAATATTAGCTGCAATTCCTGTAGTGGCAGAGCCAGAAAAAGGATCTAGAATCCAGGCATTTTCCTTTGTTGAAGCTAGTATGATTCTACCTAACAAAGGAAGAGGTTTTTGAGTAGGATGCTTTCCGCAAGATTTTTCCCATTTAGCAATGGCTGGTAAACTCCATACATCACGCATCTGAGTTCCGCCATTTATTGATTTCATTAAGTCATAGTTAAAATAATGCGGTGTTTTTTTTTCTTTTCGAGCCCAAATAATAAATTCTGTTGAATGAGTGAAAAATCTACATGAAAGATTTGGAGGTGGATTTGTTTTCGCCCAAGTAATGACATTTAGAATTCTGAAATTTAATTCATTTAGCATTTGTGCTGCTGAAAAAATATTGTGGTAGGTTCCGGAAATCCAAATAGTTCCATCCTTTTTAAGTTTATCCCTGCAAAGAGAAATCCATTGCCGATTAAAATCATTATCTTTTTCAAAACCTTGAGATTTATCCCAGTCGCCTTTGTTTACAGAAACTTGTTTTCCACTTTGAACAGATATTCCTCCATTAGAAAGAAAATAAGGCGGATCTGCAAAAATCATATCGAATTCAAAATTGATATTTGGAAGAAGTTCCAGACAATTACCTTGTGCAAGAGTAAAATCCTTATTATCTGAACGGTACCAAGCAGTTATTGAAATTTTGAACTCCTTATGCCATTAAGCCACCACCACCGTTACCTTTTTCTGTATAAGCTGAAGTCCATCCTGTTTGTCCTAAAATGCTTATAGATTTTGGTGGTTGCAGATTTTTTAAGCCATTTGAGTCACATATACTCTTGAATGGACACTCTGATATCTTTTCATTTTCAGGAAGATTTTGTACAAATTCAGTTTTCTCAATTGCAATTTTTCCTTCAGGATCGTTACAAGGATATACTTTCTGAACAGAAAATGCCTTTATGCCTTTTTCCCCTTTTTTGTGGCATACTTGGCATGTCTTATTTCTAGGTGAGTGCCATTTGAAAAAGTGGCCATATTTTTCACATTTATATATTGATAAACTTTCTTTACAGAATTGCTTTCCGACTACTTTATAAACAAAATAATCCATTAGGCATGGACTTGATATGCATTCTTCAGGATAGTACTGTTTCCAGATTTCCCATACACGTCTCCATGCATTTGCATTCATTTCGTCTATATAACCATACTGATAACAAAAGATATCTAAGAAACTTGATACTAAAGGAATAGCTGTTTTTAATATACCTGTTCGTAAAGCAACTTTTATGGTATTCACATCACTTGCAACATCAATATTTTCAAATCCTTTTACATCATTCCAGATACCTAAAACCACCATGTCTCTAACAAACATATCCGCTTTTTTATTACCATAACCAGCACCTTGATAGTTTATTAAAGCATTTCTTAATTCATAAATATCATTATCAAAAAATGAAATTAATTCATATGGAGATTTTTTTGTTTTTAAAACAAAATCTGCTATATTTTTGGCAAAGGAAACTCTTTTATCAGTTTGTGAAAGATCCGTTATTTTAAGTTGTTTAACAAAATCTTCTGGGTCAGCATAGATTTTTTCTTCATCAAAAATCGTGTTATCATCATTGAAGATTTTTGCAAGTTCTGAAAAATTTCTAGAACCTCTGAAATCTTGATTAGCAGATAATAATCTGATTCTACAAACTTGATCATTTGATAAGCCACAAGTATCCCAGACATTAGAAAAAGCTTTACCTTTTGTTTTTACAAAAATTCCATGCAAGGCTTCCGCAACTTGCTTACAATTTTCATCATCAATTGTGGCATTTAATATTTCTCTATAATTTTCTTCCCAATACTTGTGAAAATCGGAAACATATTCATATGCATCACCAAGAGCTTCTGTGAAACCTATATCTGGGTATTTTGTGAACAAAAATTCATTTATAGATTTTACAATTTTGCGAGCACTTTCAATATCTAGATTATTTGATTCACCAATGATTTTTTTTAATTCATTACAGAAAATAGATAACTCATCCATGTTAGATTATCCTTAAATAAACAAATCTTTCATAATTCCATTCTGTATATCATTGATGCTGTAAATATCATCAAGAACATCAAAGGTTTCTTCGAGGTTTCTGGCTGCAGATTTCCATCCGGCTCCATCTGTAAACCAGACAAACTTTGCACCTTTTACGTTTTTCATTTCTGTTGCAATTGTTTTGTAGCTGCGGGCTGTTTCATTAAGTTTTGAACCACCGCTTCCATAGAAGTTTGTTTCAATAAGATAGATACAATTATCTGTTTTTACTACGAAGTCCCAGCGTTTTTCCATTTTTCCCTGATTTGAAACTGCAGATAAATCGATATTCCATTTTCTTGAAACTTCAGAAACATACATTTCTTTGAAGTAATTTACAT
>JAEDFM010000061.1 GCA_016292805.1 Treponema sp.
CAGACTGTAAATCTGTTGCCGTCGGCTTCTGAGGTTCGAATCCTCAACTCCCCACTACGCAAGAGTTAGAAATTATCTAACTCTTTTTTTTTACCCAAAATTCTTCACATTGTTTTAATCTTGAAACTTATATAACTTTGCTTTAAATTATTTAAAAAGTATTTAAAGAGGGGAAAAGTGAAAATTCATTTCTGGGGAGTTAGAGGTTCACTCCCAACACCAATTGTACCTGAACAGATTCAATCAAAAATTATGGCAGTAGTGCAGCGCATTCAGCCATCGGATCTTGAAAATGGAGAAACTCGCGCTCGTTTTGTGGCCAGTCTTCCAGATTGGATTTTAGGTACTACTGGTGGAAATACACCATGTGTTGAAATTCAGGATGGTAATACAGAAATTATTCTTGATGCTGGAACTGGTATTAGAGTTTTAGGAAAAAATCCATCAAATATCACTTCAAATCATTTTCATCTTTTCTTTTCTCATTTTCATTGGGATCATATTCAGGGCCTTCCATTTTTTGACCAGGCATATAATCCCAATACAGTTTTTGATATTTATTCTGCTAAGGAAAATACAGAAGAATTACTTAGAGAACAGATGAAGCATCCTTATTATCCTGTAGGTTTTGATTCATTAACAAAAAACATGACTTTCCATAATGTAAAACAGGGACAGGCATTTCAAGTAGATTCTTTTAAAGTAAACTGCTGCAATATGTCTCATCCTGGAATTTCTACTTGTTATGCTTTTGAAAAAGATGGTAAAAAAGTAGTTTATGCTACAGATGTGGAACTTAAAACTAAGGATTTTGCTTCTAATCCAGAATGTGCTGCAGTATTTAAAGATGCTGATATTATTATTCTTGATTCCCAGTATACAGTTGAAGAAGCATACAGAAAGGCAAACTGGGGTCATTCAGCTTTCTGTTATGCAGTAGATTTTGCAGTTCACTGGAACATTAAAAAGATTTATCTTTTTCATCACGAGCCAACTTATGATGATAAAAAACTGGATTCAATTTTGAACTCTGCACGATGGTATGCAAACTATATTAACCATTCAAGTATTCAGATTGAACTTGCAAAAGAAGGAACAGAAATCAACTTATGATAGGATATAAAGTAGAGAAGCCGGAAATAAAATTAACTTATAACTTTACTTCTGACGAAATTAAAATACTTTCTAAGTTTCTCCGTTCAAAAGAAAATGAATTGCCAGAAGGTCTTGAAAGTTTAACTAAAGCTTTAGAAGAGTCAATCTATAACTGTTTGTCTCTTGATGAAATTAAGGATTTTTATTCATGAAAAAACTTGGAATAGTTTTAGGAACTATTGTTGGAATTTTAATTCTCTTTGTTGCAGCAGTATTTTTTACTATGCAGACTCTGGCAAAACCAGTTAACACAGCTGAAGCTGCAAAGGAAGTAAGACTGGAAGTACCTTATGGCGAAAGCACATATTCAGTTGCTGCAAAACTTCAGCAGAATGGAATTATTCGTAATGCTAAATTATTTTATTATTCAGCTACAAAATCAAAATTTCTGAAAATCTTTTACAAAGATTCACTTCCAGAAACCTTTGTATTAAAAAGCGGAACTTATACAGTTAATTCAGCAATGACAACTGGAGAAATTATGACTTTACTTTCTTCTGGTCAAACTGAATATGTAAAAGTAAGTATTCCTGAAGGGCTTACAATTTCTAAAATAGCTAATATTCTTGAAGAAAAAAGAATCTGTTCTGCAGAAGATTTTATAAATGTTTGCAATAACAGTTCTTTGTCTAAAAAATATAATATTCCTTTCCACAGTGTAGAAGGTTACCTTTTCCCAGATACTTATTATTTAAATATAGGAATGGATGCTTCAAAAGTTGCTGGAATCATGCTGGATACTTTTTATGAAAAAATTAAAGAAGTTCCCGGACTTGCAGAAAAATCTGTTGGAGATTTGAACGACATTGTTATTCTTGCCTCAATTGTTCAGAGAGAATATCAGCTGGATTCAGAAGCACCTTTAATTGCCAGCGTTTTCAAAAACAGAATTAAAGGAAACATCGGTCTTTATTCCTGCGCCACAGTTGAATATATTATTACAGAAATTCAGGGCCGTCCTCATCCTGGAAGAATTCTTATTGAAGATACAAAAATTGACAGTCCATACAATACTTATAAATGGGCTGGCTTAACACCAGGTCCAATTTCTAACCCTGGACTTGTTGCTTTAAATGCCAGTACAAATACTCCAAAAACCAGTTATTACTTTTTCCAGGTAGCAGATTCCAAAACTGGAAAGCATGTATTTACTTCAACCTTTGAAGAGCACAAGGAAAATCACTAAAAATGGCTGGTTTTATTTCTGAAGAAACAATTGAAGCTGTAACAAATACCTCAGATATTATTAGCGTTGTAGGTGAATACACCAAACTGGAACGTCGTGGTGGTAACGATTTTTGGGGTTGTTGTCCTTTTCACGGAGAAAAAACAGCTTCCTTTCATGTTGATGGAGACCAGAAATTTTACTATTGCTTTGGTTGTCATGCCTCAGGAAATGTAATTAAGTTTGTAATGGAAATGGAAAAGGTTTCCTATCCAGATGCAATCACAACTCTTGCAAAAAAAGCTGGTATTCCAATCAAATATAAAGATGGTGCAGCACCTGATCCAAATTTTAAAAGAGATAATTCAGCAGAGCTTTATACAGATTTATACGAAAGAACAGCCTCTATGTTTCACTATATGCTTACAGAAACAGAGCAGGGCAAAAAGGCCTTAGAATATGTTACAAAACGAGGCCTTACTTTAGAAACAATAAAAAAATTTAAGTTAGGTTATGCTCCTGCAGACAGAAAATGGCTTAGAGGATTTTTAAGGAAAAAGAATTACAGTGATGATTTTTTAAATAAATCTGGTTTATTCAGTCAGAAATATCCGGACTATTCATTTTTCAGCGACCGCTTAATGTTTCCGATTTTTAACAGAAAAGGTCAGGTTGTAGCTTTTGGTGGTCGTGTACTTCCTCCTGCAAACGAAAAAGAACGAAAATACTTAAACTCTGGAGATTTACCACAGTTCAAAAAAAGAGAAACTCTTTTTGGTTTTAATTTTGCAAAAGAATCCATTCGTCAAAATAAAAGAATAATTTTCTGCGAAGGAAATATGGATGTTATTGCATATCACCAGTGCGGTCTTGATTATGCAGTTGCAACATTAGGAACGGCTCTTACTGCCGAACACATAAAAATGATTCAGGGGTTTGTTGCCGATGGAGCTGTTTATCTTTCTTTTGACTCAGATGGAGCAGGGGAAGAAGCTACAAAAAAAGCAATTAAACTTTGCCGTGAAGCAGATCTTACAGTAAAAGTAATCAGATTAAAGGGGGCTAAAGACCCTGCCGAAGTTATGCTTAAATTTGGTGCAGAGAACTTGACGGCCCAGGTAAACAGTGCTATATTAGATAGCGACTATTTTTTACTTAGACTAGGTGAAAAATACCCTATTGATACACCAGAGGGTAAAACAAAAGCAGCACTTGAATATTTCGAGTATGTTGATTCACTTAGATCTGATATTCAAAAAGAGTCATGTCTGGAACAGTTAAGCCAGACATACAATCTTAAACCGGAGGCTGTAAAAAGAGATTATATCAATCGTAATCAAGCCCGGGAACGTATAAATATCCGGCCAAATAATAATCAAAAAGAATCCGAAATACAGATTAAGCTCGATGCAGAATTACGAGGCTTAATTGCTGTAACTGCCGATATAGATCAATTCCAGGTCTTACGTTCCAGTCTCTCTGAAGACGATTTTAATAATCCAGCAGCTAAACGTTTATATAGAGTTCTGGAAGAATGCTTTAATGAGAAAACAACTTCTGTACCGGATATATTAAACCGCTGTAATGACGAAGCTTTGTGCCGTTTAATTTCAGGTGATTTATCATCAGGTGTCTATCAAAAAGAGAATGTAAGTGCAGTTGTAACTGACACCATTAAGTTAGTAAAAAGAAACAAGATTGAAGACACAAGAAGTAAATTGCTGCAGAGAATCAAGAATTACGTAATTGCTACAGAAGATGATAAAAAGCAGTTTGAAGCACTCTTAACAGAAAAAATGGAACTTGATAAACAGGTTCAAACATTACTAAAGTAGGTGAACACATTTATGGAAGAAGCAATTAATTCGGCTGTTGAAAAAATTGTTGAATTTGCTAAAAACAAAAAAGAAAAAGTTGTTACTTGGGACGAAGTTACACCACTTCTTGGACAGGATTTTGTAAATTCCCCAGAAATGGAAGCTGTTCTTAAAACTTTAAGCGAAAAGAAAATCCAGTTAATTGAAACAGGTATTATCGGAATAGATGATCAGGAAGATAGTGATGATGAAGATGACATCATGCTTGATCAGGACGATGACGACGATATTGCTAAAGATGATACTGTTTCTGAAATTGAAAAAGCAGAAAAACAGGCTGCTTCTAGAAGTAAACTGGTAAATTCTGATAAAGATTCAAGTGTTGACGATCCAATTCGTTTATATCTCCGTGAAATTGGTAAAGAAAATCTTCTTACAGCAGAACAGGAAGTTGAACTTTCTAAAACTATGGAAGAAGGAAACAACATTATCAAAGATGTTATTAAAAACTCTGGTATAATGATTCCAGAATTCTTCGCAATTGCCCAGAAAGCATTTACAAGAATTGATATTCATGAACCAGGAAAAACCCGTAAAGAAATTAATGAAGAAATGGCAGATAAACGCCGTCTTAAGAGCTGTTACGGTGAACACATTAAACCTGTACTTACAGAAATGAAGCAGTACATTGCACTTAAAAAATCACTTTTTGAAGCTGATCAGTCTAGTGCAATTTTCTCAAATGAACAGCTTGTTGAATTACGAGGAAAAATCTTACCAGAACTTCAGAAAGTAGATATTCAGACTGAAGAGCTTGATAAATTTACACAGAAATATCGTGAAGCTACTATCAAAATTGAAGATTATCATCAGAAACAGGAAAAAAAGATGAAGGAACTCCGCATTTCCAATACATCGGAATTGCGTAATCTTGGTCGTAAAATTTCAATCCGTTCACAGGCAAGCAAGCTGGAGCAGGAATTGAATATGAGTGCTGATGAAATCCGCGAAATTTACACTCAGATTCAGAAAATTGACCGTAAACTTCATAAACTTGAATTCGAATTTGAAAACAGCGTAGACGATATTCTTAAAATGGCTGAACAGATTGAATATGGCCGTCAGATGATGGAAAAGGCAAAGAACCGTCTTATTAATGCCAACCTTCGTCTTGTTGTTTCTATTGCTAAAAAATATACAAACCGTGGTTTGCATTTCTTTGATTTGGTACAGGAAGGAAACATTGGTTTGATTAAAGCTGTAGAAAAGTTTGAATATCGTAAAGGTTTCAAATTCTCTACATACGCTACATGGTGGATTCGTCAGGCTATTACTCGTTCTATTTCGGACCAGGCTCGTACAATTCGTGTTCCTGTTCATATGATTGAACAGATTAATAAAGTTGTTCGGGAAAGCCGTCAGCTTATGCAGAAGCTTGGTCGTGAACCAACAGATGAAGAAATTGCACAGCAGCTTGGATGGCCAGTTAGCCGCGTTAAACAGGTCAAGAATGTTGCCCGTGAACCAATTTCTTTGGAAACTCCAATTGGTGAGGAAGAAGATTCAATTCTTGGAGACTTCATTGAAGATAAAGAAGTTGAAAATCCAGCTAACCAGACTGCATTTACTTTACTTCAGGAACAACTGCGCACAGTATTAAATACTTTGCCACCTCGTGAACAGGAAGTTCTTAAAATGCGTTTTGGTTTGGAAGACGGTTATTCACTTACTTTGGAAGAAGTTGGTCTTTATTTTGACGTAACTCGCGAACGAATCCGTCAGATTGAAGCCAAAGCCTTAAGAAGACTCCGCCACCCAAGAAGAGCCAACGGTTTACGAGATTATATCGAAACATAGCAAGATGCTTCCTGAGATTTATCGAAGGCAGCAGACAATAACAAGGTATACAAAACCAAGTAATTATTTTATACTTATATATTATTTTTTATGAGGACCTTATAAATGGTAACAACAAAAGATTTTGATAATTTAAAAGATTTGCAGGACATTCTTGTACAGAAATATGACCTGGAAAAGAAAGTAGCAGAAGCTCCACAGCAGCTTTCCACACAGGAAGCTCTCCTTTCAAGATTAAAGTCTGAATTCATTGAAAAGAATACAGAATATGAAGGAATTAAAAATACTGTAAACACACTTAAAGCTGAGCTTGATGAAGTTGTTAAAACTCGTGAAAGTGATGAACAGAGATTAAGTAGTATTGAAACTCACAGAGAATTTGATACTCTTGAAAAAGCTATTAATGAAGCAAAAGACAAAGAAGACAAAGTTCGTGGTAATTTACACGAAGAAGAAAAGAAACTTGCTGAATTAAAAGAAATCATTAATTCATCAGAAGAAATGATTAACGCTCAGGAATCAGACTTGAACGACAGCCGTAAAGCATTAAATAAACAGCTTGATCAGTACAACAAAAAACTTGGTGATCTTAAAGCTAAAGAAGACAAGATTACACCAAAAATTGATCAGGAAATTCTTTTCAAATTCGAAAGAATTATCCAGAGAAACTCAGAAGGTATTGTAGCTGTAAAAAATGGTGTATGTACAGGATGTCATATGATTCTTCCTGCAAACTTTGCTAATGAAGTTCGTGAAGGTGAAAACATTAAGTTCTGTCCATATTGTTCAAGAATTCTTTATTACGAAGAACTGTCTGAAGACGAAGCAGAAAGCTACTTCGATATTTCTGCAGTTGGAAGCCTTGCTGGCTTTGATGATGATGACTTGCTTGATGAAGATGAAGAATTAGACGAAGACGAAAGAGACGAAGATAGCGAAGACGCTTTCGAAAACGAAGATTCTGACTTGGATGACGAAGATGCAGATGATGAAGATGCAGACGACGTTGACGACGAAGATGATGAAGATGACGAAGAATAGTTAATTATACAGATGGGATATGACCGCGTTGTTATATCCTGATGATAAGATATAGGAATGAGATAAAGTCCGGGCTCCTTCGGAAAAAAATGCCGGATAATAACCGGGCATCACAGGGAAGCTGCATAAGATAAACAATACTAACCAAAAGTTAAAGGTTGTTTTTAGCTTGTAAAGCCCCTCTGATGACAGATAGTGCAGCAGAAATAGTACCGCCCACCATGTGGTGAGTAAGGGTGAAAAGGCAGTGTAAGAGACTACCGCGCAACTGGTAACAGTTGTGGCTTGTAAACCTCATTTGGAGCAAGATTAAGCAGCAGTTATGTGTTTCCGAGCAATACTGCGGGTAAATCGCTGGAATTAAATGGTAACATTTAATGCGGATAGATGGTCATTGGCAGAAATGTCAGACAGAACCCGGCTTATTATCCCATCTGTTTATTTTTATTATTTAAAAACAGAATACAAATGAAAGATATTATTATAGATAGCAACAGTCGTGCACACAAAAAAAGCTACCTGATTTATAAGATTCTTGGGGTAGCCGGTGGAATTATCTTAGCAGGACTTTTAGTTTTCCTTGGTATCTTTTTCTATAACAAATCTCAAGAAAATAAAATTTCAATTAAATCAATTAGAAAAGCCTGGAGCCAGTTTGACTATAATCTAGTATATGAACAGTCAAAAATGTTTCTTCAGGAAAATCCTTATAATAATGCTGCATTAACTTATTATAGTTTTGCCTGTTTCTATCTTGCACAGGGACAGACAGATACTCAGCAGGCCCAGTCATATCTTGATGACAGTATTAACAATCTTAGAATTGCACTTTACGATGCTTCTTCCAGCTTAAAACCACAAATCTGTTATATGCTTGGAAAGGCATATTTCTATAAAAATACAATTACAACTTATTACTATGCAGATCTTGCTGTAAAATATCTTACAATGGCAAAGGATGCCGGTTACGAAGCTCCTGATATTCCTGAGTATTTAGGCTTAAGTTATGCTGCACTTGGAATGACAATGGAAAGTATTTCTGCATTTACAGAAGCATTGCTTGTAAGAGAATCAGATGCTTTACTACTAAATATTGCAGAACAGTATTATAATGTTAAAGAATACAATGCTGCGGAACAGTATTTATTTAGAATCATCAAAAATAGTCAAAATGATGAGATTATTACTAAAAGCGAGAACCTTATTGCAAAAATATATATAGACCAGGGAAAGTATGATGAGGCTTTTGAAGAATTTAATAAAGTTTTGGCAAAAAACGAAAATTCTGCTGACGCACATTACGGAATTGGTGTAATATATGAAAAG
>JAEDFM010000062.1 GCA_016292805.1 Treponema sp.
TGAAGACATCAAAGGTAAACATGGTACTTATACAATCAAAGATACATTCATGGGATTCCACTGGGGTAAAGCTCTCTACGAAGTATTCAAATACATTTGTGTACATGTTAGCGAACGCAAAAATCCATTCACTTGATAAGTAATTACTAAGTGATATAAAGCCCGCTTCGAAAGAAGCGGGTTTTATATTTTAAAATGTTGTTTTTAATGTGTATGTGTATTATTATGTGTATGGTGAGGTGTATATGCGTACAAATATTGTTTTAAATGATGAACTTGTAAAACAGGCTTTTAAGTATGTTCCTTTTATAAAAACCAAAAAAGATCTAATTGAAGTTGCACTTAAAGAATTTGTAGAAGTAAGAAAAACAAAGGAAATTAAAGATATAAGAGGAATGGATTTATTTGCTGATGATTATGATTATAAATCAATGAGAGTAGGAAAATAATGGTTTTAATTGATACATCAGTTTTAGTAAATTACTTAAAAAATGTTGAAGATGAATATTCTAAAGCATTAAATATTTTGATTGAAAATCATTATCCAATTGGAATAAATAATTACATTTATTTAGAAATTCTTCAGGGTGCAAAAAGTCAAAAAGAATATGAAATTCTAAAACAATATCTTTCGCAGTTTCATTTCTATGAGTTAAATGATAAATCGTCCTATGAAAAAGCAGCATTAATGAATGTTAAATGCAGGACTAAAGGTATAACAATTAGAAGTACAATTGATTTATTAATAGCTCAGACCGCAATAGATAATGATGTTATGCTTTTGGCTAATGATTCAGATTTTTTGAATATTGCAAAAATAATACCTGAATTAAAAATCTTTGAAGTATAAAAATGGATTTTAAACAAATTCGATTATCTTATCTTAATTATTTTTTTTGATTTTATTACAATGCAGATATGAAAAACACAAAGACAAATGAACTTGCTGTATGTGGATTTGCAGCTGTAAAGAAACTAGAAAAAAATCATCCGGAAAAAATTCGCCGCCTTTATTTTACAGAGGAAGTTGCTCCTAAGTTTGGCGGCCTTTGCAAAAAATTAGCAAAAGAACATGGTATTTATAATCAGAAGCCTGCAGGAGACTTGGAAAAATTAAGTGGAACTGTTCACCATCAGGGTGTAGTTGCTATGATTGATGTACCAGAAATTCAGCAGCTGGATTCTGGAATTACAGATTCATGGGCAGAAAATGGTGAAAATGCAATTCTTATGGACCGCATAGGAAACGCTGCAAACTTCGGTGCTATTGTCCGTTCAGCAGCATTTTTTGGGATTAAAAATGTAATTATTCCAATGGACGAAGCTCAGTCTACAATTACAACCTCTTCTTACCGTGTAGCTGAAGGTGGAATGGAATATGTAAATATTTACTGTGTTCGTTCAACTGCGCGGCTGCTTGAAGCTCTCAAGGGAAAAATGATTCGTCTTGGTACAAGTCTTGAAGCAAAAAAAACAGTCAGCGAAATTGGTAAAATTAAGAAAGACAACGGGGACAGACCTGTTTTAATAATTCTTGGTAATGAAGAGCATGGAATCAGTGATGTGGTTAAGCAGAACTGTGATGAACTGGTAATTATTCCATGGGCTGGTATGAAAGAAGGAAAAGCCGAAAGTGATGTTGATAGTTTGAATGTTGCTCAGGCAAGCTCTATTATTTTTTACGAAATGATGAAATAAAAAAAGGGGAACCTAAAAGGTTCCCCTTAATTATTTAATCTCTGTAAGCCTTGCAAAGCTGAACAGGTTCTTCATCAATACGAACTCTTGGCAACTTAGGCAAAACTGTATAAGAATTTGTCATCCAGTCACCGTCGGCTGCATCGTAAGGAGATCCGTTTTCTGGATAGTTCATACCGTCCTTTGGAGGGCAGAAGAAACGGAGCTTCATGTCAGTAGCTTTATCTAAAGGTTTATCAAAGAAGTAAGACATTAAGTCTACAACTTTAGTTCCTGGTGCTTTATAGAACCAGTAGCCACCAAATTCCATCATAATGTTCATGTCTTGTAATTCATCTTCAAAGTAAACTTCAAAGTAGCAGGGTGTTTTATTAAAGTGGCAGTCTACTTCAACGCCTTCTGCATCTTCTGAACCACCCCAGCGGAGTTTTGCAGGAAGTTCAATTGTACCTGCAGCTTCAATTGGCTGAGTAAAGAATGATTTATGGAGTTCATCGCGGTAAACACCAAGTAATGGCTGTTCAATACCAACATCCTTGTTGTTAGGGTCTGTAACTTCACAACCAAGGCGTCCGTCGTCGCGGAACTGGTACATTGTAAATGCGCTTAACCAGTGGTCTGGGTCTTTCTGCAGGCGTTCCATAAAATGTTTCATCATGTAAGCCTGTTCAAAAGGGCCTGTAACATCGCCGTCGCCATTAAGTTCAGAAAGAACCATTGGTTTATCTTGACCAGTAATTTTCTTTAAGCGAAGATATGTATTTTTTGCTTTTTCGTAAACTTTATCTACATCGTAGCAGGCATAGTTGCTTGTTTCTTTAGTAGCAACATCAGCTGGCCAGCCCCAATGTAATGAAAGATACTGGTCACCAGACCAGATATCAGCTGCTTTGTGGGCTTCAAGGAAAATATCTTCCATTTCCAGTTTTCCTGTATCTTCCTGCCACATTCCGGCACAAAGAATAACCTTTACGTTTGGAGCGTACTGATGCATAACTTTACAAACCAGAACAAAGAAGTCTGCAAGCTGCTGGTAAGTTGCACGCTTATTAAAACAGAACCAGGTTCCTGTACATTCGTGGTTTACGCGTAAAAGAATGCGGCCATAAGGACGAAGATCTTTTGCTACATCAATAAGTTCTTCTTCTGTAAGGGCAGGGTCAATTGTCAGTGTAAGAACAACATCCTGACCACGCTGGCGGATTTCTTTCATAAATTTAAATGGTTCGTCATTGCGAAGGCCTTCTTTACCACCGCGGTATGGGAAGTAATCTTCATAAGGATAATCCCACGCTCCGCCACTAGGATTTTTGTGCACAACACTGGCTCTTCCAGGCCAACCTTTATCGTTAGGGTAGTAAGTATACATAAGACTTATACCACGATGTACTTTTTTCATTTTTTGTAATAAATAATCCTGACTTACATAAAGTCCACGTTCACTACCGTCGCCCATATCAAGAGCACAGTTAGCTGGTTTTAAAACAACTTTGTTCATAGTTATTCCTTAAATTATAGATTGAAATAGATTATATCGAGAATACAATTTTAAATAATATAATATTACTCTATAAAAGTTTAATAAAATTTGTACTTTTCTAATAAAATTCCGTAAATTTCAAGTGTTTTAAAAAATTTTAAACTCGTGTTACTATTATAATTAAGGCAATTATTGTCGATAAGTTTAAAAGTATATTTTAAAAAGAGGAAATTTATGGAATTAAAAAAGAGTGTGTATTTTATCGGAGGGATAATTCTCTCTCTTTCTTTACTTTTCTCATGTACAATCGGTATGGGTCAGTCTCTGGATTTGGAGGCTCCACAGTTATCAGTTACGAGCCATATGAGTGGATCAAAAGTTGGCCTGGAAGTAGATCTTTCGGGAACATGTACAGATAACAATGCAGTAACAAGGGTAAGCATTAAAAATGTTGAAAACGATTTTACCTTTGAAGATGCTGTTGTAAGTGGTACAAGCTGGAAAACTCATCTTTCCCTAAGTAAAGATTTCGAAGGCGATCGTACTTTTATTATTACAGCTCACGATGCAGTTGGAAATGCCAGCACAAAATCTTATGCAATTCTTGTTCTTTCCATTGATGAAACTGGTCCTAACGATGAAGACTGGTACCTGGATCGTGGAAATTCAATTCGTACAGAAGTTGCAGAGCTTGAAGAACTTAAAGCAACAAATTTATACCTTTCAAAAAACAAAGATATTCCCCAGAATGAAAAATTTACTGTATATGGCAGTTTGTACGATGCCATGTCTATTAGCGAAGTAACTTTAGGCTTATATACAGTGAACGGAAAGCTCTTAATAGAAAAAACATACTCTTCGGATCCTGACAATGCAGACAAATACATTGGCGAAAACAAATCTATTTTCTCGCCAGCATTTGAATTTACTCATGATGAATTAAAGGATTTGATTGATGATGATGGAAGCACACTTGAATCAGGTTGCCATTACCTTGGGTTAAAGTGTTACCTGGAAGATGAACACGGTAACAATTTTACTCGCAATATTGGTTATATGGTTTGGTGGCCAGAAAGCGACTTACCAGGTATCTATCAGAACGAAATAGATAAAGAAAACAGTACACTTTCCGTTTTAATCGATTCCTCTATTTCGTTAGATATTTTTGATGATGATGGACTGGAAGAAATATACTATGCGTTAAAAGCTGATACAATTTATGATGAAATTCCTGGTACAACACTTGCAGAAAAATGTAATGCTGTTATTGAAAATGATGGCGGAATTCGCGATAAGCTTTTGTTGATTGATGCAGCTGCAAATGAAGTAGGAGGAAGCGCAACAGATCTTGCTGAAAAAACAAAGCGCGAAGATCCTGTACAGATTAAAACTCCTTCATATCCATCAACAATGTATTTAATTGCCTGTGCAAAAGACATTAATGGTAAATGGAACTGTAGAATTATTTATACAACAATTTCAGATGCATCTAGTCCAATGTTGTTTATAGAATCTCCTCGTAACAACGAAAAACCACAAATGAATGGGGGAACAAACAGCTTTACAATTCAAGGTTATGCCTTAGGTAAAAACGAAAGCTCCAGCCTGCAGCTTGTTTATATTTCTGGTGATGATACAAGTGAATCAAAGAAAGCAACAGCTAAAAAGATTCTTGATGGAGAATTAACAGCAGATCCTGCTAAAGGTCAGATTCTTGAAAATATTACATTAATGCCAGCTACAATGGACGAAGGTCTTAAAAAACAGGCATTCGAAAAAACTTTTGATATTATTGACGATTTAAGTAAATATCGTGGTGATAAAGAAACTTCATACTTCTTTATGTTCCGTTTACAGGGTACTGGTTCTGTAGTTGATCAGATTTATCAGTTGAATAAAGATATTGCTTTGCCAACCATTACAGTTGTTGAGCCAAACAACATGCAGGCTATCGATTATACAAAAAATAAGGACGATAACGAGGTTGGACTTACAATTAAGTTTAAGGCTTCTAAAGAATCGGGTCTTGCAATTGTAGACCAGAAGTTAAGTTACAATGGCAGTGTATGGACTTTAGGTGATGGTTTAACAAAGGATGGTGAATATTTTGTTAAAACTTTTACACAAGCAGAATTAAAAGCTATTCATGAAACAAACCCGCAGCCACAGTTTGAAATTACAGTAAAAGATGCTCTTGGTTATGAATCAACAGAACAGAGAACAGTTGTATTAACAACACTTCCATCTCTTGAAGAAATTACATCAGAAAATCCATCTGGAACTTACATTAAAGATAAAGTAATTACATTCCAGGCTAAGTTTACAGATGCAGTTCGTGTTCGCGATTTAAGTTCAACAAAAAAACCAAGACTTAAGGTTAAGTATTCTGAAAGTGACACAGCTGAAAAATGGGCAGAATATTCAACTGGTAGTGGAACAACAACTTTGCAGTTTACTTATAAAGTTCCAGCAGGTGCTGAATCTACAGGAATTTCAATTGCAACTTTGGCAGATAACAAGATTATAGATTTAAATGGTTGTAAAATTGTTCCAGTAGCTGCCGGTGATGGAGATGCTTATATTACAAAACCTTCTAAAGTTTTGGTTGGTAAAACTTTTGCACTTGATGGTGTTGCACCAACAATTACAACATTAAATTTAAGCAGTGATATTGCAGTTGAAAATGCAGATGGTAATTTCTATCTCAAAGCAGATAACAAGCTTACAGTAACAATTGCACTTTCAGAAAAGGTTTCCATTAGCGGAAGCCCAAGCTTAAAGATGAAGATTAAAGGTTCTGCAAATCCATTAAAATTTGATTTTAAAGATATTAATGAAGAAGGAACAGAATTAACATTTGAGCATATTGTAAAAGCAGAAACTGCAAATGGTACTGTTCAAATTACAAAAGCTACTTGTTTTGATGCAAATAATCTTAAACTTATTTCAGATGTAAATGATAATGGATTAGTTCTTTCAACAAGTGCTGCTGTTACAGATACAAAGTTCATTGTAGATACAGAAAAACCAGCAAAATTAACAGTTAATATTACAGCTAAAAAAAATCCAACAAATGTAAATGGTATTGATACTTACATAGTTTCTCCTTCTCTATCAATTACTGGAAACGAAGCTGGAAGCAAAGTTGAATATTCATTAGACAACGGCGTTTCTTGGAATGATTATTCAACAGCTGTTTCTATTCCAAATGGCTCATACAAAATTATTGCTCGCCAGACAGATAAGGCAGGTAATGTTTCTGAATTTAAAGAACCAAAGTCTATTGTTGTTGATAGTGCTTTCCCAAGTATTGTTGACTTTACAGTTTCTTCTCCTGATGGAAACTATAAGGTTGGTTCAAAAGTTCAGTTTGCACTTTCATTTAGCGATAAAGTAAAGGTTGCAAGCAGTAATACTTCTAAAGTTACATTTGAATCTGTAAACACACCAAAAGCTACTAAAACAGCTGATGTTGTAGCTACTGCTGCCGCAGGCCAGAACACAGTTATATTTGAATATACAGTTCAGGCGGGAGATAATCTTCAGGGTATTGTATTAAAGTCAGTTTCATTTAATGGCTTTACAGATACAAAAGGAACTGCATCTGGAACAGTAACTAAAACAGATGAAACAGAAACTCGTTCAGGAATTATTCTTGATGGTATTGCTCCAGCACTTACAGTTGCAGAGCCAAAAATGACTGGTAATGTAAATGATATTAATGTAGCTACAAGTGGTATTAATGGTACTGCTAGTGGTATTAGTACAGAAACAGATAACAGCAAGTTCAAAATTACTTTAACTTTTGCTGAAAATGTATACAAAGAAGTAGGAAACATTATTTTACAGCGAAAAGGTGATTGGGCTATTCCTGCTGTTATGGAAAGAGATGAATTCCTTTCTGTATACAACAAAATGGATGCAACAAATAAAGGGCTGATTATGAAAACATCAGACGGAAAAGAATCGCTCCATGGTCAGACAGGTATTGCAGTTGGTCCTTACAGAAAAATTACTCACGGTATTAAGTTAGACGGTTCTGGTAAAAAATATGTTCCAGATGAATCAACAAAATATGTTCTTGCTTATGAATTAGGACTTTATGAAGGTGAGGCAGCTTTGAATGATGGAACTGCTAATGCAAAAGTTTCAGACATCCGTTCTGCTTTTGAAAGTGTAGATTATCACCGCCACTACGTAGATGTTGCTTCTGATAATGTAAAAATTACAGGTAGCACAGTAGAAATTACTTTCTTTGAAACAATTGAAGATGGTCGTGAATGGGAATTAATTATTCCACCAACAGCCTTCCGCGATAATGCTGAAAACTTCTATAAGGGTATGAATCTTGATAAGTTAAAAGATAAAGAAATAGAGAAAATGAGTGTTACTAGTGAACAGAAAGACGCTTCAGATAAATATTCTGTTTGGAGTAACAATGTTGCACAGCCAGTTGTTCGTGTAGATCGTTATACACATGGTTGGGGTGCTAATGAACCTAAATTGAAGGATAAGAATTATATGCGTGCTTATAGTGTGCCTCCAACTTCAGAAACAGATGCCTGGAGAATAATTCAAAATCAGACAGGAAAATATAAGACAGATAGCGGTACTAATACTTCCGCAAGCTTAGCACCTACAGGTTATGCTCGTGCACGTATTGATTGTGAAACTCCTGATGCAAAAATTAAATATGATGTTTTATATGCAGATGGAACTACTCATACAAATAATGCTATTCCAGAAGGTGTACAGTACAATAATACAACTACATCAGGCGTTGTAACTTATAAAACTGATAACACTGGGGAACATAACAGCAACCGTAACACAATTAGCGATATTGCTAAGACTAATTTGGAAGTAAAAGGAAATAATGACTATACAATTAATAACGATATTATAGTTGGAGATGGTTCTTATTTGACTGCACGAAAAGATTACATTACAGCCTATGCATTTAAAGAAGGATTCGAAGAGTCAAAAAATGGTTATGAAGGTATTTTCAAAACTATAGTTTATGTAGAGGATACAAATTGTACTTACTGTATTAATATAGAAGGTGGTACAGCTGCAGGCGGACAGCCAAATGTTTCAGGTTTCCCATTACGAGATGCAACAAGTGCAGATGATCCAACCGGAGCAGGTCG
>JAEDFM010000063.1 GCA_016292805.1 Treponema sp.
GCCGATGATACTGCTCTTTAGCGGGAAAGTAGGTAGCTGCTGGCTTTTTTTATTTAACTTATTAAATCTTAAGAAATTGTTATTTTTCAAAAATTATTTTTTTTTATCTTGAAATTATCTTGTATTTTTTATTAAATTTAGTTCTATGTCTAATATTAAAAAGCTTTTTAGTGGGTTGGAGAAGAAGTATTTTATTAATGCAGCTTTGTCTCCAATTGTAATGATTGGCGAAGTTGTAATGGAAGTTATTATTCCATTTGTTATGGCCAAGATTATTGATGTTGGAATTGCGAATCACGATTTAGGCTATGTTACAAAGACGGGCCTTATTATGGTTTCAATGGCTTGTGTTTCTCTTTGCTTTGGTGTATTGGGAACTCGTTTTTCTACTGTAGCAGCTCAAGGTTTTGCTTATAATCTTCGTAAAAACCTTTATCATAAGATTCAGAGTTTTTCTTTTGGTAATATTGATAAATTCAGTACTGCTTCTCTAGTTACTCGTCTTACTACAGATGTAAACATGATGCAGAATGTATTCCGTATGGTTATTCATATGTGTGTTCGTTCTCCTTTTATGCTTATTGCTGGTACTGTAATGGCGGTAAGGGTTAATGCAGGTCTTGCTGTTATTTTTCTTGTTGCTATTCCTATTTTAACTGTTTCTGTTATCTCACTTTCTTCTTTGGCATTTCCTCGTTTTACTTTGATGATGAAGCGTTTTGATGCTTTGAATGCAAATATTCAGGAGAATTTAATTGGAATCCGCGTTGTCAAAGCTTATGTTCGCGGTGATTATGAAGAGGATAAGTTTAAGAAATCTGCTGATAATGTACGAATTGCACAAATTCGCGCTGAAAAAATCATTATTTTCATGATGCCTATTATGCAACTGGTTATGTATCTTTCTATGATGGCTGTTATGTGGTTTGGTGGACGTCAGATTATTTTTGGAAGCATGCAATCTGGAGAATTAATCAGTTTCTTTACTTATGTCACTCAGGTCCTTTCTTCTTTAATTATGCTTAGTATGTTCTTTGTTTCCTTTGTTATGGTTCGTGCTTCTAATGCTCGTATTTTCGAAGTGTTGAATGAAGAAGCGGATATTAAAAATCCTCAAGCACCTGTTATGGAAGTTAAGGACGGTAGTGTTGATTTTGAAAATGTTTCTTTCTCTTACAATCATAAAGCAAATAATCTTGTTCTTAATGATATATCGGTTTCGATTAAGAGTGGTCAGGTTGTTGGAATTATTGGTGGAACTGGATCTTCTAAAACTACATTTGTCTCTTTGATTCCTCGTTTGTATGATGCATTCCGTGGTTGTGTAAAAGTTGGCGGTATTGATGTTAAAAAATATGACATGACTACTTTGCGTGATAGTGTTGCTATGGTTTTGCAGAAGAATGTATTGTTTTCTGGCTCTATTAAGGAAAATCTGAAATGGGGAAATGAAAATGCAACGGATGAAGAAATTATAGAAGCTTGTAAAGCAGCAGATGCAGATTCGTTTATTTCTTCTTTCCCTGATGGTTATGAAACTGAATTAGGGCAGGGCGGTGTAAATGTTTCTGGCGGTCAAAAGCAGCGTATTTGTATTGCCCGTGCTCTGCTTAAAAAACCAAAGATTTTGATTTTGGATGATAGTACTTCTGCTGTTGATACTGCAACGGAAAGTAGAATTCGTGGTGCTTTGAAAAATCTTGCACCAGACACAACAAAAATCATTATTGCTCAGAGAATTTCTTCTGTAAAAGATGCTGATGTTATTTTTGTTCTTGATGATGGAAAACTTAGTGGTTTTGGTAATCATGAACAGTTGCTTGAATCTAATAAGATTTATAGAGAAGTATTTGAAAGTCAGCAACAAGGTTCTGGTGATGCAGACCTTGAAGGAGGTGAATAATGCCACCACGACAGAAAGGTTTTGGAAAACCTAAAAATACTAAAAAAACAATTAAAAGAATTCTGGAATATATGGGAAAATTTAAGGCCTTGTGGTTTTTAGTTTTTCTTTGTGTTTTAATTAGTGCAGGTGCTGGTGTTGCAGGTAGTTATTTTATTAAACCTGCATTAAATAATCATATTATCCCATTGGCTCAGTTAGTTGCAGAAGGTGCTGATAATTCTGTTATTACTGCAAAAATATTTGATTTTGCAAAATCGCTGATTGGGATTATTGTAGTATTTCTTTGTGGAGTTGCAGCATCTTATTGTAACTCAAGAATGATGCTTCAGATTTCTACAACTTTGCTTTATAAAATCAGATGCGATTTGTTTACACATCTAGAAAAATTGCCAATCAAATATTTTGATGCTCATACTCATGGTGAATTAATGTCTCGTTTTACGAACGATACTGATACTTTACGTGAAATGATGAGCCAGACTGTACCTCAGTTATTATCTTCTATCATTACAGTAGTTTCGGTTTTAGTAATGATGATTGTTTTAAGTCCTATGCTTACTATTGTAATGATTCTTACTATGTTTTTAATAGGAATGATAATTGGATTTGTTGGTAAACGTTCTGCAAAAGCATTCCGTGAAAATCAGAAATGTGTTGGTGAATTAAATGGTTTTATAGAAGAGATGGTTGAAGGCCAGAAAGTAATAAAAGTATTTAATTATGAAAATAAGGCTGAAACTAGATTTGATACTTTGAACAATAATTTAAGAAAAGCCGGTACTGATGCTATGACATATGGTGGTATTATGGGACCAGTTACAAATAATATGTCTCATATTCAGTACGCAATTGTAGCTATTATTGCGTCCTCTTTTATGATTCTTGGGCAAAGTCATGCAGGTTTATTAAACTGGTTTACAGGTATGCTGGATCTTGGTACTATTGCTGCTTTTTTACAGTATACTAGAAGTTTTACTCAGCCTATTAGCACGATGAGTATGCAGGCAAACAGTGTTTTAAATGCTCTTGCTGGTGCAGAAAGAATTTTTGCTGTTATTGATGAAAAGGAAGAAGTTGATGATGGTAAATATATTCTTGTAAATGCTTATGAAGTAAAAGAAGATGGTAAAGATCGTCTTGTTCAGTCTTTTGCTGCTACTGGAGAATGGGCTTGGAAAGATCCTGCTGATAATTCTTTGACTAAACTTAGTGGTGAAGTAATTTTTGATCATGTGACATTTGGTTATACTCCAGAAAAAACTGTTTTACACGATGTTTGTATTCATGCAAAACCTGGCATGAAAATCGCTCTTGTAGGCTCTACTGGTTCTGGAAAAACAACAACAATAAATCTTTTATCTCGCTTTTATGATGTAGAACCTGAAAATGGAAAAATAACATACGATGGTTTTCCTTTAAATGATATTTCTAAGGGGGCATTAAGAAAGTCTCTTGGAATGGTTCAGCAGAATACACATCTTTTTACTGGTACTATTAGAGAGAATATCCGTTATGGAAATCTGGAAGCCAGCGATGCTCAGGTTTATGCGGCTGCAAAGCTTGCCAATGCCGATAGCTTTATTCGTCATTTAGAAAATGGATATGATACTGTAATTACAGGTGACGGTGGAAGTTTAAGTCAGGGACAGCGCCAGCTCTTAGCCATTGCCCGTGCGGCAGTTGCAGATCCTCCTGTATTGGTTCTGGATGAAGCAACTTCTTCTATTGATACCCGTACAGAAAAATTAATTGAAGAGGGTATGGATTCTTTAATGAAAGGCAGAACTACTTTTGTTATTGCCCATCGTCTTTCTACTGTACGTAATGCTGATGAAATTATTGTACTTGAGCATGGTAATATTATTGAAAGAGGAACTCATGATCAGCTGATTGCTGCAAAAGGAAGATATTATCATCTTTACACTGGTAATCAGATTACTTTAGATGAATAGAATTTTTGGGTCATAGAATTTTGGGGTCGTTGTAACTAGTTTTAAAATGCATTATAATTCTTGCTAGCATTTTTAAAAGGAAGGAATGAAAATGAAAGCAATTGAATTGGAAAAAGCATACGATCCTAAATCTTTTGAAGATCGTATCTACAACGACTGGGATTCTAAAGGTTATTTTAAACCTGCATCTGATGAATCATCACCTGTGCATTGTCAGTGTGAAAAATGTCAGGGCAATTATACAGTCGTCATTCCTCCTCCAAACGTAACTGGTGTTCTTCACATGGGACACGGTCTTAACAATACTCTTCAGGATATTGTAGTTCGCTATCATCGAATGAAAGGCGATAATACACTTTGGGTAACTGGAACAGACCATGCAGGAATCGCTACTCAAAACGTTGTAGAACGTCAACTCAAAAAAGAAGGTTTAACTCGAAATGATTTGGGACGTGAAAAGTTTTTGGAACGCACCTGGAAAGTTAAAGAAGACCATCACAATATTATTGTAAAACAACAGAGAAAACTTGGAAACTCAACTGACTGGGAACGTGAACGCTTTACTTATGATGAAGGACTGTCAAAAGCAGTTCGAGATGTTTTTGTAACGCTTTATGAACGTGGTTTGATGTATAAAGGAAACAGACTTGTAAACTGGTGTCCTCGTTGTGGAACGGCTCTTGCTGATGATGAAGTGGACCATGAAGATACTGCTGGAGCTATGTATCATCTTTATTATGAATATGCTGATGGAAGCGGAAAGATTGAAGTTGCAACAACTCGTCCAGAAACCTTCTTTGGTGATACTGCTGTTGCTGTTAATCCTAATGATGAACGCTATAAGTCTATTGTTGGTAAAAAATTAAAGCTTCCATTAACTGGCAAAGAAATTCCTATTATTGCTGATGATTATGTTGATATGGAATTTGGAACAGGTATGGTAAAAATCACTCCAGCTCATGACCCTAACGACTGGGAAGTTGGAAAACGTCATAATCTGGAAGTAATTAATCTTTTAAATCCAGATGGAACTTTGAATGACAATGTTCCAGAAAAATATCGTGGAATGACATGTGCTAAAGCCCGTGCTCTTGTTATTGAAGATTTAACAGAGGCTGGTCTTTTTAAGTGCGAAGAAAAAATGAATCACTCAGTTGGTAAATGTTACCGCTGTAAAACTGTTGTAGAACCTTATTTGTCTGCACAGTGGTTCGTAAAAATGAAGCCAATGGCAGATAAAGCTTTGGCTGCATGGAAAGCTGGAGAAATCAAATTCTTCCCACAGAAATGGGAAAACACATACGAGCACTGGCTTACAGGTATCCGTGATTGGTGTGTAAGCCGTCAGATTTGGTGGGGTCATAGAATTCCTGCATGGTATTGTGAATGTGGTGAAACAATTGTAAGCCGTACAGATCCTACCTGTTGTCCAAAATGTGGTTCAAAGAATATTACTCAGGATCCTGATGTATTGGATACATGGTTCAGCTCATGGTTGTGGCCTTTCTCAACTTTAGGTTGGCCAGAAAAAACTGCTGATTTGGAAAAATTCTATCCAACTACAGCTTTGGTAACTGCATACGATATCATCTTCTTCTGGGTTGCTCGTATGATTATGGCGGGTCTTGAATTTACTGGAAAAGTTCCATTCCACGATATTTATATTCATGGTCTTGTTCGCGATAAACAGGGACGCAAAATGTCTAAGTCTCTTGGAAACGGTATTGACCCTCTTGAAATTATTGATATGTACGGTTCAGATGCATTAAAGTTCACTCTTGCATTTATGTGTGCTCAGGGACAGGATATTTTAGTAGATAAAGATTCTTTCAAGCTTGGTTCAAGATTCTGTAACAAAGTATGGAATGCAAGTCGTTATTTGCTTGGTAATCTTGAAGGTCGTAACCTTGTTAGTGTAAAAGATTCTGATCTTACTGAACTTGATCGATGGATTTATGCCCGCTTGAACTTTGCTGCAAAAACAGCTCGTGAAGCTCTTGAATCATACCGTTATAACGATGCGGCTTCTGCTATGATGGAATTCTTCTGGAATGAATTCTGTGATTGGTATGTTGAAGCAACAAAAATCAACTTTAAGAATGGTGATGATGCAGAAAAAGACCGTCAGGCAACAGTTTTAATGGATATTCTTGAAGAATCATTAAGACTTCTTCATCCTTATATTCCATTTGTTACAGAAGAAATTTACAGCAAGCTTCCATTGGCGGATCTTGTTGCAACTCGCTCTAGTGATAATAAGATTGTTACATCAAGCACATATAATGGCATGTTAATTAATGCTCCTTATCCAGAAGTTTCTGCAAGTCGTGAAAATGCAGAAGTAGAAGCTCGTTTTGAGGTTCTTAAAGATTTGATTGGAAAGGTTCGTGCTGCAAAAGTTGACTGTGGTATTGATCCTGCAATCAAAATCAACATTGCTATTAAAATTGAAAAGGGAAGTGCGGCAGAAGTTGCTACTGAAAAAATTGAAATGATTCAGCTTCTTGGTGGTGTAGCTAAGGTTGACTTTACAGATGTAAAACCTGCTTCTTCTATTGGTACTGTAGGAAAAGGTTTTGAAGCATTTGTTCTTGTTGATGAAAATATCAATAAGGAACAGCTTTTGACTCGTTTCAAAAAAGCTATGGAAAAAGAACAGGGATATGCTCGAATGAGCGAAAACAAACTTAATGGTAATTTTGCTCAGCATGCTCCTGCAGAACTTGTTCAGGCAGAACGAGACAGACTTGCTGAAAGTCAGAAGAAAATTGCTACTTACGAAAGCTATATTAAAGAATTACAGTAGGATTTTTTTTCTGGGAGAGAATGATGAAAAAGCCTTTGATTTTTGGATTATTAATTATAATCACAATTTTATTTTCAGGTTGTTATGAAGGGAAAAATACTCCTTTTTATGATAGTGAATGGATTATGCAGAATGTAGATGGTAATAATCAGGCTTATTATCATCATCTTATTTTGAATCCTGATAAAACAGTAATGTTACGTAGTTCCTATTTTGATTCTACTAATATCATTGTTTGGACTGGAACTTATAAAATCAAATCAAAGAAAATCATTTTCAATTTTACAGAATGCAGCCGTTATGAAAATGGACAAAATGTTGGTCAATATAGTGATAAGAGATTAATCAATTATTATAAGGGGGAATATTTTTATTCTTTAGGATTAATTGGTGATACTGAAGAGACAAAAAAATATCATTTGCAATTAATAAGACCAGAAAGTGTTTTTTATGGAGAAACAAAGGATATTTACGGAAATTATTTTGAGGATTTTGTAAAGGTTGATAAACTAATTAAACCTGAGGAATAAATACTTTTTTAGAAAAGACCATTCTTCTATAAACAAATATAATCAACTGTGATATAATCTTTTGTAATAATTATGAACAAACGAAAATACGAAATGAAAACAGAACGCTCGTCTAAAATGGCTACTGAACAAATGCAGCAGTTAAGTGATATGCGTCTTGCTCCTTTCATGCAGCTTGCAACAGGATTAATTGGAAAAGCTCGTCATGCTGGTGGAAATATGTTCCGTCATCAGATGGATACGCTGGCGATTTTAATTGATTATGGATATATTGATCCTGTTTTACTTAAAGCTTCAATCGTCCATGATACAGTTGAGGATATTCCTGATTTTGATCGAAATTTAATCATTAATGCAGATGAAGATGGACAGGATGTTTTAGATTTAGTCCTGGAAGTAACACGTCGTGAAGATGAAGATAAAAAACAGTTTTTGCATAGAATCTTAGACACAGGTAGTCAGAAAGCAAAAGTCTTAAAATGTGCAGATCGTATTTCAAATATGATTTCTCTTGGATATGTTACAGATCCAAAATTTATTGAACGTTATTGTGATGAAACTGAGTTTTTTCTTTTGCCTATGGCTTTGGAAATTGATTTTAATATGTATCAGGAATTGATTAATCTTATTATGACGCGACGCAGATATCTTGAAGAGGGAGGATATTTCGATAATAGAAGTAAGCCTACAACAAGTGCTGATAGTAATAAATAAGATACGAGTTTTTTTCTATAGACTAATTCAATCAAATTCAGTATTTTAATAGTATAAAATTTAATCTAATTTTTTAGGAGATATAACATGGCAGTTAGAGTTGCTATTAATGGTTTCGGCCGTATTGGTCGTTTGGCTTTCCGTCAGATGTTTGAAGCTGATGGATATGAAGTAGTTGCAATCAACGATTTGACAAGCCCAAAAATGCTTGCACACCTTTTGAAGTATGATACAGCACAGGGTGGTTTCTGTGGAAAAATCGGTGAAGGAAAACACACAGTTTCTGCTACTGAAGATTCTATCATCGTAGATGGAAAAGAAATCAAAATCTCTGCTGAAAAAGATG
>JAEDFM010000064.1 GCA_016292805.1 Treponema sp.
AAGAGCTTAAAGGAAAGCTTGGTGTCTTCTGGCATACTCAGGGCTCCGGTAAATCATATTCCATGGTTTTCTTTGCAAGAAAGTGTGCCCGCAAATTAAAAGGCAACTTTACTTTCTTTATTGTTACAGACCGCACAGACCTTGATACTCAGATTTATAAAAACTTTGTACGCACAGAAGTTATCGGCAACAAAGAAGAATGTCAGCCTAAAAACTCGGAACAGCTTCGGGAATATCTTAAAAGCAACAAGAAATTCATTTTTTCTATGATTCACAAGTTCCGCTATGACAAGGGAAAGAAATATCCTGTTCTAAGCGAACGCAATGACATTTTTGTTTTGATAGATGAAGCCCACCGAACCCAGTACAAAGATCTTGCAGAAAACATGCATACTGCGCTCCCAAATGCAAACTTTATTGCTTTTACAGGAACTCCGCTGCTTGGTTCAAAACGCCTGACAAATCAGTGGTTTGGAGATTATGTTTCTGAATATAATTTTGCACAGTCTGTTGAAGATGGAAGTACCGTTCCTTTGTTCTATAGTCGCCGTGTGCCTGAAGTGGGACTTACAAATAACTTCCTTGATGATGATATTGTAGACATTATTGAAGATGAAAATCTTAATGAAGAAGAAATCAAAAAACTGGAAGATTCCGGCAGCAAGATAATTGAAGTTCTAAAACGGGATGAACGTCTTGATAAAATTGCTCAAGATATTGCGCATCATTTCCCGCGACGAGGCTTCCTTGGAAAGGGAATGGTTGTTTCTGTAGATAAGTTTACAGCTGTAAAAATGTATGACAAGGTTCAGCATTACTGGGAAGAAGAAAAGAAACAGCTTATAAAAGACAGGAATAGTGCTGCCACAAAAGAAGAACGGGATGAAATTACAGCCCGCCTGGATTACATGAACAATGTAGAAATGGCTGTAATCATTTCTGAAGATGCAGATGAAGAAAAAAAGTTTGCAGAACAGGGACTAAACATAAAACCCCACCGCGATAAGATGAATAAGATTGTAGATGGAGTAGATATTGAAGACCGCTTCAAAGATAAAAATGATCCGTTGCAGCTTGTTTTTGTTTGTGCAATGTGGCTTACAGGTTTTGATGTTCCAAATCTTTCTACGCTCTATCTTGATAAGCCAATGAAAGGACACACGCTTATGCAGGCAATTGCCCGTGCAAACCGTGTTTATCCTGGAAAGACAAGCGGTATCATTGTTGACTATGTAAATGTCTTTAAGTACATGCAGCAGGCCCTTACCGATTATGCAACCGGCGATGACGGAGATGAGTTCCCTGCAAAAGATATTGAATATCTTCTTGAATTGATTGGACAAAGCATTGATGAAGCAGACGAGTTTTTAAGCGAACTTAATATCAGCCTTGATGAAATTAATAAGCTTCCTGGAGACTTAGAAAAACTTGAAGCCTTGCGAAACGCACTTGAAATCATCTATCAGAAAGATGAAGGCAAAGAAAAGTTCCGCGTTATTACAAATACAATGCTTAATCTTTACGAAGCAAGCAAACCAGAGATTTTTGAGATGGGCTGGCAGAACGAAAAGTTTAAGCCGTTAAAGTATCTGAATGATTTAATGAATAACAATGTTGATGATGAAAAACTGGATCATGCAAAGGCCAGAATGCAGGCATTGCTTGATACATCAGTCAGTTCAGAAAAACCATGTCATGCTGAACTTGATTCAGCATCTTCTGATAGAGGGACCCTGAAACAAGTTCAGGGTGACGGCAATTACCTCATTCACGAATTCAAAGTGATAGATCTTTCTAAAGTCGATGTAGAAGAACTCCGCAAAGAAATACACAAGGCACAGTACAAAGCCATTGAAATTAATGATATGAAAGAGTTCATCCAGAAGATGCTGCAGATTATGATAAACAAAAATACTACACGTATATCTTTCAGTGAACGCTTTAAAAACATCATTGACCAGTATAACGCTGGCGGAAGTGAAAACGAAGATTATTATGAGCAGCTCTTAAAGCTTATTGAAGACATGAAAAACGAAGATAAGCGTGCTGAAACTGAAGGCCTTACCGAAGAAGAACTGGAAATGTTTGACCTTCTTATAAAAGGCCGAAAACTCACAAAAGAAGAAGAACAGAAAGTTAAGCTTGCTGCAAAAAATCTCTATAAAAAACTCACAGAAGAAAAACAAAATCTTTTTGTTGTAGACTGGTACAAAGATGAACAGGCCTCAACAACAGTAAAAGATGCAATAATTTCTTCTCTTGATGCCGATTTACCACAAAGCTTTGATAAAGAGGCTTTTGATTCCAAAATCAATCTGCTGCTTAATCACTTTGTAGATATGTCTGTTCAGCATTATGGCTGGTTGGGAGATGTTGCGTAAAGTATGGAACTATCAGCCAAGATATTTTTTCATTACCGATGAAAAGACTATTACAGAAAAAGAATACATGAAGAAGTCAGTGCTTGCTGGATATGAAAAACACTTTATAATGGAGGAGCCCGTGAGAATGCAGGAAGAAAAAGATTTTATTGCTTATGCCAGGGAGCATCATTTAAGTTATTCAGCAATGATGTATTAAGTTGAAGGAACTTTTACAAAATGTGAAAGTCCCTTTTTTGGGGGATTTAACCCAATCAATACAAATTGATTTAAATATGGGGTTTTAGGGCGGCAGCCCTAGGAGAAGGGGTAGCGAGCAACGAAGTGCGAGCGAGGGGAAGGCTTTCCCCTACAAATACGAATTTCGTGGGAATAGAACATCAAAAATATTATTACAGAGGAATCAATTAATGGCTAAGAGTAAGTTTAAAAAGACCGTAGAAAAAAGTATTTCAATGTTCTTCAACAAGATGATGGGAAGCGGGCTTGCACAGGAAGAAAATACTGCAGACGGCTCAAGATATATTACACCTGGTATGCCTGAAAAGGTTAGGGAACTGGCAGAAGAAGGCATTGTTTTATTGAAAAATGATGGAGTGCTTCCTGTTGGGGCAGAAAAAAAGATTTCTGTTTTTGGTCGTGTTCAGCATGATTGGTTCTATGTTGGATACGGAAGCGGAGGCGATGTTCATGCTCCGTACGAGGTAGGCTTTTTTGAGGGGCTGAAGAATGCTGGTGTTTCGTACAATGAAGCTCTAAAAAGCATTTATGATTCCTGGTGCGCAAAAGAAGAAAACGAAGCTGACCATGGTTACTGGGGACACTGGCCATATTTTTATGATGAAATGCCTTTGACTTCTGATGTTGTGGAGGCTGCAAAAAAGGAAAGTGATATTGCTGTTGTAATTATAGGACGAGCTGCAGGAGAAGATCGTGAAAATAAACTGGAAGAAGGCAGCTACTATCTTACACAGACAGAAAAAGACATGCTTTCTAAAGTAACTGCTGCTTTTGAAAAAACTGTTCTTGTTATGGACTGCGGTAATGTAATCGATTTGTCTTTTACACAAGAATACAACCTTTCTGCAATTATTTACGCATGGCAGCTTGGACAGGAAAATGCCAACGCTTTAGGTAATATTCTGGCCGGAAAAAGCAGTCCTTCTGGAAAATTAAGCGACACTATTGCAAAGCTCTATGAGGATTATCCTTCGGCTGCAAACTTTGGCGGAAAAGAGTACAACGATTATGCAGAAGGAATTTATGTTGGGTACCGTCATTTTGAAAGTCGTGCAAAAGATAAAATATTATATCCTTTTGGATACGGACTTTCTTATACAAGTTTTTCCTTGGAAGCTGTTGCTGAAAATGACTGCTGCGTAAAGTGTACTGTAAAAAATACTGGCAGCTTTGCTGGAAAAGAAGTTGTTCAGGTTTATGTGGAAGCTCCTGAAGGAAAACTGCCTAAAGCTAGTCGAGTGCTTGTAGGTTTTGCAAAGACAAAGCTTCTTGAACCGGGAGAAAGTGAATTGGTAACAGTTGCATTTGAACAGAATGATTTTGCTTCTTTTGATGCAGATGGTGTAACTGGTTTTAAAAATGCTTTTGTTCTGGAAGCCGGTGAATATAAAATCTATGCCGGAACAGATTCTCTTAACAACGAAGTAATCCATACTTTTACTGTGCCTGAAACAATCTGCGTAAAACAGTGCCTTGATATAAGTCTCGAAACCAGAAGGGAACGCATTCTTAAAAACCTGCCGGAAGAAATTCAACAGACAGGGGATAAAGGTATCAAACTGATTGATGTTAAAAGTGGTAAGTATACAATAGAAGAATTTGTGGCTCAGCTTTCTGATGAAGATTTGTGTGATATTAACAGAGGTGAAGGAAAAATGGGTTCTGCTTTGGGAACACCTGGAAATGCCGGTGCTTATGGTGGTATTACAGAATCTCTCCGTTCAAAAGGAGTTCCTGCAATCATTACAGCTGATGGTCCTGCAGGTCTTCGTGTAAGAAGATTTACAACTCTTTTACCATGTGGAACTGCAATTGCCTGTTCATTTAACGAAAAACTTGTAGAAGAACTTTTTGTACTTATAGGTAATGAAGCCTGCCATTTTGGAATTGATGTAAACCTGGCACCTGGTATGAACATTCATCGAAATCCTCTTTGCGGAAGAAACTTTGAATATTATTCGGAAGATCCGTTCCTTTCAGGTCATATTGCAGCAGCTATGGTGCGTGGTATTCAGAAAGGTGGTGCTATTGCATGTCCAAAACATTTTGCCTGCAACAACCAGGAATATAACCGCAATCATAATGACAGCCGGGTAGGAGAACAGGCATTAAGAGAAATCTATCTTAAAAACTTTGAATATTGTGTAAAGCTTGGTAATCCTGGAAATCTTATGACCAGTTACAACAAGGTAAACGGAGTCTGGAGCCATTACAATTATGATCTGGTAACAACAGTATTGCGTAAGGAATGGGGTTACAAAGGTAATGTAATCACTGACTGGTGGATGAGAAAGTCTGCTTCTCCTGAATTCCCACTGCTTAGGGATAATGCTTACCGTGTTCGTGCTCAGGTTGATGTTTTGATGCCGGGCAATATGTCTTACATCAAACAGAAATACAGTTTTGATAAGGCTCTATACAAAAGCTTGAAGAGCGGTAATGGAATTACCAGAGCAGAACTTCAGCGGACTGCAATAAACGTTCTTAATTTTGCAATGACAAGACTGTAAGGCATCTGGCTGAAAGTTCAGACTTTAATTTTAGTATTTTAATTGGGGAGAAGATTAATTTGATTGAGGACTGTTTTAGCCTAAAGCCACATCCAGAACCATCATCAATGAAAAGCCAATCATAAACATAATGGTGCCTAAATTGGAATGGTTGTTATCTTCTTCTGCAGCCATTTCTGGTACAAGATCTTCTACAACAACGTAAATCATTGCACCTGCTGCAAAACTGAGTAGATATGGCAAAACTGGAACAACAAACTGTGCAAGAAGAATTGTAATTAAGCCTGCAATTGGCTCAACTACTCCTGTAAGAATGCCGTACCAGCAGGCCTTTCCTTTTGAAAGTCCCTTGCTGTGAAGTGGCATGGAAATAATTGCTCCTTCCGGGAAATTCTGAATTGCAATACCAATTGCCAGAGCCAGTGCCGCAGAAGCAGAAACCTGAACGGCACCTGTATACCAGCCTGCGTACAAAACACCAACCGCCATTCCTTCTGGAATATTGTGAAGTGTAACTGCCAGAACCATCATTGTAGTTTTCTTCAGTTTGCTTTTTGGACCTTCTGCAGTTTCGTTTATGTGCATGTGGGGAGTAACAACATCAAGTAAAAGAAGGAACAGCATACCAAGGCAGAATCCAATTACGGCTGGAATAAAGCCTAATTTTCCCATGCCATGTTCTGTTGCCTGATCAATTGACGGGATCAACAAACTCCAGACACTGGCTGCAATCATAACGCCTGCGGCGAATCCGGAAAGTGCTTTTTGAAGTTTTGGACTCATTTCTTTTTTCATGAAGAAAACGCAGGCAGATCCGAAGGCTGTTCCTAAAAATGGAATTAATAATCCTTTTGCAATAACACTAATCATAAAAGACCTCTTAAATAGTCGTTACAAGGCAGACCCAAAAGATGCATAAAACCGAAGTGGAAGAATTCCTGAATATTGCCAATAAAAATGGCAGTAATTTTTTCCAGAAAATTTTCGTGAGCACTTCCGGCCGCTTTTGTAAAGCCCTTTTCCAGGAATTCTGCTTTTGCACTTGTGAGAATTTTCGACTTTGTTTCTTCTGGTGAATCTGCTATATCTTTAATCTATAGCAAAAAATGATGATGGGCAACATAAATGCTATAAATTTGGTAACAGTGTAATCGGAGGTCATCCTTGAAAGTTTCGAAAATTGAAGAATCTTCTTGAACACCGATTTCCTAAAACTTGTTGTATATTTCATTTTGCCACCTCACTAGGCGACAATTATATTGGCATAGAGGGCATGAACGAACTTACACCGATTAAATTTGAAGTAATGAAAGGCGGTTAGGGGGGTAATATTTATTAAAATGTAAAAATATACCCCTATAACTTGTAAATAACGTTTGTTTTGCATATTATTATGTTGAAACTGAAGAACGAGAATACAAACCTATTGAAACAATAAAAGATAAGTTTCCAAAATATATTCTGACTCGAAGCGATCCAATTCAGCATCGAAATGGCATTATTCATAAAAATATGCCAGAACTTATGAAGAACGGAGAACTATTTTAGATGACTGATTTAACACCGATTCAAAAAGAAATAGTAACTGCCCTTGAGCAGATGAAAGAAAAATCTCTGATAACAGAAGCAAACCTGGCAAAGAAGGTTCGAGAAAATGCAAAAATCTCCGGTAAAAATAAAGCCGGAATCAGTCTTAAAGATCTGGAAGTTTGCATTGAATATCTTGGTGAAAATAGTCAGCTGCCTTACGCACTTCATCTTAACAGTGGAAATGAGATTTTGATTAAGAAAGTAGGGAGCGACGGCGAAGCCGATAAAATGCTTCGGGGGAGCATTTTAAGCGAGTCTCCGAGCAGCTGTGCTGCGAGGGAATGGAAGCTGCTGGATGGGGATGCAAAGAAGCGCCGCCAGTCTAGTGAAAAATCTATCTCAGTTTTGACTAATGGTGATTTACGTCAGAAGGCTTCCGGAGGGAAGGTGGCGAAGAAGCGGAATGATAGGAAGAAGCTAGATTATCGTAATTTTGAAGATGAGGAGTAGTATAAAAATCATTCCCGTGACTTGGGAAATCATCATTCCTGCAGAAATTGAGGGACTTCCTGTCTTAGAAGTTGAAGCTCTTGCATATGTAAAACTTCATGCAGGAATAAAAGAATGGTAAGATAAAGATGATCCAGATTTATATCACATAGCATTTAAAAGTTCGCTTACAGGAAGAGGTATTCCTATAAATAATCTTCCATCATTTAATAATTGTGACAAGCTTAAAACAGTAATCATTCCGGAAGGAATAAAAGCAATGCCTGAATTTCGCAATTGCAAGGTGCTTGACTCTATTTCATTACCTTCAACTGTTGAATATTTATCAGAATATGCATTCAATGGGTATGCGTCATTAAAAGAAGTGAATATTCCAGATTCTGTAGAAAAAATTGCTTTTTATTATATTGGTGAGCATGGTAATTCTGGACAGGAACAATTTGTAGGAACAAACTTTAATCTTGCAACCCAGACCAGACTAAAACAGCTTGGATACGAAGGTTCTTTTGGTGCTTACTAAAAAATGATTTTGCAAAATAATCCAGTCAAGTTAAGCTTGTCTGGATTTTTTTTATATTCTTGATGCTTGCGACTTATTCAAAAAAATGAAAAATTGACAAAAAGGGCATTGGCGTGTATATTCAAAAGAACGGGGACGCAAAGCAAATGAGCGACCGCCTCCGTTAAGCTATTTTTGATAGCTCGCCGAAGTCGTCACACTTATGGGCGGGCTTTTTTATGCTCTTAAGTCCTATTTAATTAGGAAGGTGAGCAGGTCTATAACAATTGCGATTATTGCAATGACAAGCATTGCTTTTTCGTATCAAAATATAAAAGCAAAGCCTGAATCGCAATTCAAAAAGTGTCCCTCTTGAAAACGCCCATTTCAGATGAACGTTTCCGATTTTATTATGACCAACATTTTCCTTCTTCCCTGCTGCGTTTTTTTTTATTTGTTAAAACCAAGTATTCGCATTATTTTTAAAGATATGCAAGTAT
>JAEDFM010000023.1 GCA_016292805.1 Treponema sp.
CAACAGTAAATTCAATTTTTTTTGAAAATTTTTCACTTTTTTTTGCGTTTTTTTTACTTTTTACATGGGGTTTCTGTGGCAGTTTTAAGAAGTGTTTGGGAAGGATAATTAAAGTAGAGAACCGTCCCCCTGGCTCACTGTAATTTCCAGCGGCATAATAAAACCACGGAGGCAGGGTTACTGGGTGCAAAACGACTCATAGCGCAACCGGCTGCCTGCCTTACCCTCCTGCGTGAGCACATGTGTTTTGCACACAGTGTTCCTGCCGGAAGTGGTTTTCTGGTGTTGCGGGTTTGATTCATAAGGAACCAGGAGAACCGTCCCCCTGGTTCCTGTAACTACAGGCTGCATGAGAAAACCACGGAGGCAGGGTTACTGGGTGCAAAACGGCTCATAGCGCAACCGGCTGCCTGCCTTACCCTCCTGCGTGAGCACATGTGTTTTGCACACAGTGTTCCTGCCGGGAGTGGTTTTCTGGTGTTGCGGGGTTTATTCATGGCGAACCAGGAGAACCGTCCCCCTGGCTCACCGTAATTTCCGGCGGCCTGAGCATGGAGCTGCGCGAAGCGGCCACCGCAGGGAGCCCAGCGACTGAGGAGGCTGAGGGTTACCGAACAGCGGAACGCGAATGGGAAAAACAAGCTGCCCCGAAAAAGATTATTTGAAAAGTTGAGGATAATCGGCAGCCTTTGCAACGGCATCTTCAAGAGTCATTCCGGCAAACCCCTGAGCACCAAGGTTACGGCCAGATTTTTTATCATCGATGAAAGCACCAACACAAATGCCAGGAATAACGCTGTCAGGATCGTTTGGAGCATTTGGTCCACCCAAATCTGTACGGCACCAGCCTGGATCTGTAAGGTTGATACAAACATCAGTTCCATCAAGTTGTCCGGCAAGGTCATTTGTAACTTTATCTAAAGCGGCTTTACTTGCACTGTAGCCTGCCTGCTGAGGTTCATTGCGAATACCACTTGTTGTATTAATTACTCTACCCCAGCCTCTTTCAATCATTGGTGGAATAAAAGCATAACAAAGCATCATTGGTGCAATTGTGTTTATATAGAAGCTTTTTACATAATCTTCAACTGGAGTTTCGTAATAATCTACACGATAAGCAATCTGAACGGCTGCATCATTGAATAAAATATCAACCTGAGTTCCTTTTGCATTAATTTCGTCTATCATTTTCTGAACCTGTGCAGGGTCTGAAAGCTCTGCGGCAATATCGTAAGCCTCTACACCCATTGCCTTTACTTCTGAAAGCACTGCTGCCGTATGTTCTAATGAACGAGAGTGCAAAATAAGATTACAGCCTTTTGATGCCATAAATTTAGCAATTCTATAACCAACGCCACGATTGGCTCCTGTTACTAAAGCCCATTTTCCTTTTACATCAACCATTGTTTTCTCCTTTACGAATTTAATTTTACAATTCTGACATAATTTTTGTAGTTGTTGACTATCAGAAAATTGAACAAATCTATATATTAGTATTTATGAATTTAATCAGTGATAATAAGGAATATAAAGAAAAGCTTTTAAATCGTTTTATAAAATATGTAAAAATCTGGTCGGAAAGTGATGGGCCAGTTGCTGATAAGGAAATTTTTCCAAGCACAGAGTGCCAGTGGGATATGGCGAGAACTCTTGAAGCTGAATTAAAGGATTTGGGTGTTGAAGTTCAGGTTACGCCATACTGCTATGTTTATGGCTTTATTCCAGGTAATAGTGATGATGATGAATCTGTTTTGTTTATGGCCCATATGGATACTGTTGATGAAGTGACTGGCCAGAATGTAAATCCTCAGCTTATTAAAAATGAAGAACTTAAGGCTAAGAATTATTCTACTGGTTACGAAGACGATACTGTAATTACAACTGACGGCACTACTCTTCTTGGTGGTGATGACAAGGCTGGAATTGCGGCAATTATGAATATGGTTGAATATCTTGTAAAACATCCTGAAGTAAAGCATAGACCTGTAGAGGTTATGTTCAGTCCTGATGAAGAAACTGGACACGGTATGGACCATGTTCCATTGGAACTTATAAAGTCAAAACGAGCCTATACTGTAGACGGTAGTGACGAAGGTGAAATGGAAACTGAATGTTTTAATGCCTGGGGTGCAGCTGTAGATTTTTACGGAAAAGCCTGTCATACAGGGGATGCTAAAAAAGGTGGAATGGTAAATGCAAACCTTATTCTAGCTGATTTTATCAGTTCATTGCCTTTGGATATGAGACCTGAAACTACGGAACATTACCAGGGCTTTATAGCGGTAATGGGAACTTCTGGATCAATAGAAAAGGCTACTGCAGAATTATTACTGCGTTCTTTTAATATTGAAGAAATTAACAAAGAAAAACGGATTATTGAAAAAGCAGCAAAGGAAGCGGCAGATAAATTTGGTGGTAAAGCTGAAGTTATTTTTAATCAGCAATACCTGAATATGAAGGATAAAATGAATCAGGCACCACAGGTTGTTGCAGAACTTGAAAAAGCTTATACAGCAGCAGGTGTAAAAATTGTACGAAAACCTATTCGTGGCGGAACAGACGGTTCCCGCCTTACAGAAATGGGTATTCCAACTCCTAATATTTTTACTGGTGCACACCAATATCATTCAAGAGAAGAATGGGTTTCGCTTAACCAGATGGCAAAAGCTTCCGATATTGTGATTAACTTGACTATAAACTAAGGAAATTATCATGTACGAATATTTAATAGAAGGTGGATATCCTATTCAGGGGACAATTACAGCAAGTGGAAATAAAAATGCAGCACTTCCCTGCTTAGCAGCAACACTTTTAACCTCAGAACCTGTTATCCTTCACAACATTCCAGAAATTCAGGATACAAACGTTATGCTTGAAATCCTTCAGTTTCTTGGAGCAAAAGTTGAAAAATTAAGCAAACACAACTGGAAAATTCAGTGTGATGAAATTGTTTCTAAAGAACTACCTAGAGAATTTACTAAAAAAGTCCGCGGTTCTATTGTTTTTGCAGGACCACTTTTGGGCCGTACTGGAAAATGTGAAATGATGCCTCCTGGAGGAGATGTTATTGGCCGCCGCCGCGTTGACACTCACTTTCTGGCATTGGAACAGCTTGGTGCTAATATTTCTGCAGAAGGTCACTTTTCTTTTACAGCAAATAAACTTAAAGGTGCTGATATTTTCTTAGATGAAGCTTCGGTTACAGCCACAGAAAACGCTGTAATGGCAGCGGCCCTTGCCGAAGGCGAAACAATTATTCAGAATGCAGCCAGCGAACCTCATGTTCAGGATATATGTAAAATGCTGGTTACCATGGGTGCTGATATTACTGGTATTGGAAGTAACATTATCCGCATTAAAGGTGTAAAAAAACTCCATGGCTGTGAATTTACAATTGGGCCTGATTATATTGAAATTGGTTCTTATATTGGTATGGCAGCTGCAACAAAAGGACAGATTACTATTAAAGGTATTCGTCCTGAAGAAATGCGTCCATTAAAGTATTCCTTCAGTAAACTTGGTATTACCTGGAAAATTGACGGAGATGAATTGACTGTTCCAAACACACAGGAATTAAAGGTTAATACAGATTTAGGAAACGCAATTCCAAAGATTGATGATATGCCATGGCCTGGATTCCCTGCTGACTTAACTTCAATTATGACTGTAGTTGCAACTCAGGTTGACGGTACAGTTTTGATTTTTGAAAAAATGTTTGAAAGCCGAATGTTCTTTGTTGATAAGCTTATTTCTATGGGTGCAAAAATTACTTTATGTGATCCACACCGTGCAGTTGTAAGCGGTCCTAGCATGCTTCATCATGACCACCTGGTTTCTCCTGATATTCGTGCAGGTATGGCAATGGTAATTGCAGCTATGTGTGCTCACGGTGAAAGCCGCATCAGTAATGTTTACCAGATTGAACGAGGCTACGAAGACCTGGTAGGCAGACTTCAGGGACTTGGAGCCCATATTAAAGTTGTAGAAGTTGAATAATATTTGATTCTACAAAAAAAAGCGTGAAAGATTAATTTTTCTCTTTCACGCTTTTTTTTACCTAAACTACAACAATTCCCTGGTTATGAAGTTTTTTCAAAGTCTTTAGAATTGCTTCGTTACTCAAAACTTGCTCCATTGCTTGAGCATGAACAACTTCGCTGCATTCTGGCCGTAAATTTTCCAGCAGTTCAATTAATTCTACATTCTTAATTCTTAATTCTGCATTACTAACAGAAAGTTCTTCCTGCAAATAAATCCAGCAAAGTTCATTTCCACAGACAACAGGATTACTTCCCAGCCAATATATATCCCCACCCATCTTCTGATGACTGACGACTGATGACTGATGACTTAAACCAGCAACACCAAACTGGGAACTTTTTCTTTCATATTTTTCAATCTGACGGTCTACGAAATCTTTTGGAATAGTTGGAGAAGGAACCTGAAAATCAAACCATTTTTGAACTTTTGTTTCCAGCTTTTCACCGTGCATCCAGGTCTGAACAGCAGAGTCCAGCCCCGGACCAAATTTTGCAAATTCAGGACCACCGTTCCAGGTATCCTTTAATTTATCAAATAAAGTTGAGTTTTTTGTAAGCATAAACTTGTGCCAGAAGGAACTGTCTAAAAGTCCTGCTGCAAAGAACTGGCGCAAGGTTTCCATAGAATCTATGATTGTTTGAGGTGTATCGTTCCAGAAACCATAAATCATATAGGCATGAACAAGAATACCGGCTTCTTTAAAGGCTGCACAGGCATTGATGATGGAACCAATATCTGTACCCTTGTTTATATTTTCCAGGCCTGTCCCCGTTGCGCTTTCTATTCCTGCAGAAACCCCACCTAAACCACAATAACTGAGTAATGCTGCCAAATCTTTTGTAAAGGATTTTTCAAAACGAATATTTCCCCAGTAATACAAAGGATTACCGTGACGGGCATTTTCCAAAGCAAAATATTTGATTAAAACAGGTGGCAAAGCTTCGTCTACAAAATGAATTCCGTAAACACCTTTTGTATGTGCGGTATGCAGAAGGCCTTCATATAATTTTTTTACATCTACTGGTTTATATGCACAAACATAATCCAGTTTTGTATCGCAGAAAGCACACTTATGCCAGTAACAGCCGTGAGAAATAAATGCTTTAATCCAGGCACCGTCTGACCATAAGCGGTGCATTGGATTTTTGTCATCGCAAACCCGGGGATAACGGCTGAAATCGATATCTGAAAAATCTGGAATAACTGAACGGGTTATTTCATCTTCATATTTCTGGATTTCTGCATTCTCCCAGACTGGTTCAATGACTTTTACTGATTTTCCGCTTTTTATAAACTGGCGCAGTTTGTAAATAGGCTGCACTTCCCCTTTTATACTGGATTGCCACCCTTCGCTGGCAATGACAGTGGATTTATTACTTTCGGAGCTGAAATCTTCTGATGACTGATGACTTAAGACTGAAGACTTCCCCAACTCCACATAGGACCCATAACCACGGTCAAAGGAAATTGCATCAACAAACTGGGCAAGTCTTTTATCTGTAAAATTACGAAGTTCTGTGTTTACATAACCTCCGCCAATGCAGACATAAACTGAATCACCCAACTTCTGTTTAAAATATCGGGCTGTAACTAAAGCTGGCACAAAGGTTCCGGCAAAAGGTACGGAAATGCAGAGTAAAGTTTTTTCCCAGGTCTGTCCCCTGCCCGCCTGGGAGCTTTCTGGGGGCGTTGCGGGGCGCTCCCCGCTGGAAGGGGTGGCGGAAGACTGCCTTGGGCAGGCTGGAGCCAGGGGAAGGCTTTCCCCTCCCTCACCCCTTCTAGTGGAAACTGCTGGCGCAGTTGATAAGACGAGGGGAAGGCTTTCCCCTTCCATCAAGGTTACTCCAAAATATTTTTCCAACACGGGCTGGTAAAACTCCTTCATTACGGGGGAATCCAGCTGAGGAATTATTTTATCTAAATCAGGGGTTTCAAAACAGACTTCTTCGGCATAGCGGATAAGGCTGAACTGAGGGTCAAAAACGGCGGTGATGTAATCGGCTAAATCGGCCAGAGCGTAAGAACACAGAAAGCGGACATGGTCGGTGTGGGGAGCATCTGGAAGATTTGCCAGAAAATTAACCATGCGGTTTCCGCGGGGAACGAAAGGTGAATACAAAAACTGATGCTGCTTTTCCCGGGTGGAAGTATTGCCGTCGCAAAGGGTCTGGGTTATAAAATCTATCCAATTTATCCAAAGGTCTTTTGTACTGATGTAGCGCCGGAGATTAAAACCAGTAGAACTGTCCCCCTGGTTCTCTGCCTTTTCGGCCATTTTAAGTGCCTTTTTTTCTGTAAGCGCAAAAAGTCTTTTAAGACCTGATGAACTGAAAATTGAGTAAAAAAGATCTATGTTCAGATCATACCAGCGGGTATTGCACCCTTGGGACTTAAAAAAGGACCCCAGGTAAGCACCTGAAGGATAAGGGGTATTCAACTGAACCATTGGCGGATTAATAATAATTACATCTTTCATTTGTACAAAGTATAACGCTATTGCACATATTTTTCATTCCAAAATAGGGGCTTTTGTTCTATAATATTAGGTTATGAGAGCAAAAACATTTAAGGGTGGTATTCACCCGGAAGAACACAAGGAAATGAGCAACGGATGCCCAATAACACCGGCATTTCCTTCAACTAAAACGGTAACCATTCCGGTAACTATGGGAGGCGCTCCAAACACACCTCTTGTAAATGTCGGTGATGTTGTTACTAAAGGTCAGAAAATTGCTGATGGAACTGGCTTTATGAATTGTCCTGTACACGCTTCTGTGTCGGGAACTGTAAAAAAGATTCAGAACTGTCTTGTTACAGCAAATCAGGAAGTTCCTTGTATCATTATTGAAGCAGATGAGGCTAATACTGCAACTGCATACATGGAACCGTTAGATCCATTTACCTGTACTCCAGAAGATGCACTTAAACGCATTCGGGAAGCAGGTATAGTTGGTATGGGTGGAGCAAGTTTCCCTGCCCATGTTAAATTGAATCCTCCACAGGACAAAGAAATTCTTTACACTCTGGTAAATGCTGCTGAGTGTGAACCTTACCTTACTTGTGATGAACGAACTTTGCAGGAATCAACTGAAAAAGTAATTGATGGTCTTGCAATTATTCTTCACATGACAGGTTCTTATGGAATTATTGCCCTTGAAGATAATAAAGCTTATATCAAACCTATGCTTGATGCTGAAATTGCAAGAAAAGGTTATGGGGATGATATGCATGTATGCCTTATAAAAACAAAATACCCACAGGGCTCTGAAAAATTCATTGTAAAATCTTGTCTTGGAATTGAAATTCCTAGTGCAAAACTTCCTGCTGATGCAGGCTGTATCATTTCTAATGTTGGTACTGTTTGTGCAATAAGTGATGCGTTCCGTCTTGGTATGCCATTAATTGAACGCGCCTTTACTGTTAGTGGTGGTGCTGTAGAAAAACCTTGTAATCTTAAGGTTCCTGTGGGAACTCTTGTCTGCGATTTAATGCCTTCGGCCTTCAATGTAAAGGAAGATGAAGTTGCAAAGATTATTTCTGGCGGTCCTATGATGGGCTTTGCCATGATTGGCACAAACTTCCCTATTGCTAAAGGTTCAAGTGGTGTTTGTTTTCTTACTAAAAAAGAAACTTCCCTTTACGAAGAAGACCAGTGTATTGGTTGCGGTAAATGTGTAAGCACCTGTGCTATGACTCTCAGTCCGGTTTTAATTACTAAGGAACTGGAAGCCGGCAATCTGGATAAGGCTAAAAAATTTGGTCTTATGGATTGTATTGAATGCGGCTGTTGTGCTTATGTTTGTCCTGCTCATATTAAAATTGTACAGAGAATCCGACTTGGTAAAGGACAGGTTCGTGCAAAAATGGCAGAAGAAAGAGCAAAAGCAGCGGCTAAGGCTGCGGCTGAAAATGGAGGTGCAAAATGAGGGATAAAAAATTAAACATTTCTTCCAGCCCACACTTCTCTATGGGTCTTTCTACTACAACAATTATGGCTGGAGTTCTTCTTGCACTCCTCCCAGAATGTATCTGCGCTGTAATCTTCTTTGGATTACCTGCCCTTCTTAAGATTGTAATTTCTGTAATCTGTGCGGTGGGTTTTGAAGCTGCATTCCAGGCAATTACAAAACAGAAAATTGTTGTAAAAAATCTTAGTGCTGCAGTAAGTGGTGTAATGCTTGCTTTGGTATTACCTTCTACTGTTCCAATCTGGATGCTGATTATTGGTGACCTGGTTGCTGTTGTAATTGCAAAAGGACTTTTTGGAGGAATTGGAAGCAACACTTTCAATCCTGCATTAACTGGTCGTGCATTTATTTTCATCAGCTTCCCTGCTGCTATTGGTGCAAGCTGGGCTACTCCTGGTGCACTTGATTCTATTTCTTCGGCTACAGTTTTAAGCTCTCTTAAAGCTGGAACAACAACTGCTGCTAATTTTGATTATCTTTCTTATTTCCTTGGTAATCGCAGTGGATGTATGGGAGAAACTTCAATTCTTATGATTGTAATTTCTTTTGTATTCCTTCTTGCACTGCACATTATTGACTGGCGTGCTCCACTGGCTATGGTTGGAACTGTTGTAATTGGAACTTTCATCAGTTCACTTTGTGGCGGTGCGGGATTAGCTGGGGCTGGTGCAGATGTATTAATTGCATTGCTTACTGGTGGTTTGCTTTTTGGTGCAACCTTCATGGTAACTGACTATGCAACTGCTCCTGTAACAAAGCCTGGCCGCTGGATTTTTGGATTTGGCTGTGGTTTTATTACTTTCCTTGTTCGCCGGTTTGGTGGTTATCCAGAAGGTGTTATGTTCAGTATTTTGATTATGAATGCTGTAGCTCCACTTTTGAACAACATTACAGTGCGTAAATATGGTTACGGTAAAAAAGGTAACCGTAAACCTGAACCTCGTAAAATTGTTCAGGACTTTGATGTAAAAAATGCTAAGGAGGTACCTGTAAATGAGTAAGAATGATGGTATCTGGTCAATGGTAAAACTTGGCCTTATCCTTGCAGTTTACGCTGCAGCTTCCTGTGCAGTTCTTGCTGTTGTAAACAACTTTACAGCTCCAAAAATTGCTCAGAATCAGATTGAAAAAGCAAACAGTGCAATGAAATCTGTATTTGCTGATGCAGATGCTTTTGAACAGGTTACAGACTTTGACGCCCCAGCTGTTAATACAATCACAATTGAAAAAATGTTCCTTGCTAAAAAAGAAGGAACTGTTATTGGTGCGGCAGCACAGGTTAGCGGTCCAACATACGACAAAGGAACTTTGATTGTTGGTATGGATACAAAAGGTATTGTTACTGGAGTTAAATTCCTTGAACTTTCAGACTCTCCTGGATTTGGACTTAAAGCAAGTGATCCAAACTTTACATTATCAAATGGTAAAACTTTCTACGGTCAGTTTACTGGTGTTGATGCTAAAAACGGATTTACTGCAGGTTCCAATTTTGATGCAATTACTGGTGCTACTATTACAAGCAATGGTATTGCAGGTTTGCTTAACGAAGGTACAGGCTCAATGCTTAAATACCTTGGTAAGTTGAATTAGGAGAAAGCAGATGAATAGAAAACTTTCAATTTTTACAAACGGTTTTATTAGAGAAAACCCTCTTTTAGTTTTGAATATTGGTTTGTGTTCTTCTTTAGGTGTTACAACCAGTATTTTCAACGGACTTGGTATGGGATTAGGTATGACTTTCGTATTGCTGATGAGTGAAATCGTAATCAGTTTATTCAGAAAGAAGATTCCTTCTTCTATCCGTCTTCCAATTTTCATTATTATTATTGCTGCCTTTACAACTATTGTTCAGTTAGTATTGCAGGCTTATGTTGATTCTCTTTACACAGCACTTGGGGTATTCCTTCCATTGATTGTTGTAAACTGTATTATCATGGGTCGCGTTGAAGCTTTTGCTTCTAAAAATACTGTAGGTGATGCAATTCTTGACGCACTTGGAATGGGAATTGGTTACACAATGGTACTGGTAATTATTTCTCTTGTACGAGAAGTTCTTGGTGGCGGTACTTTAATGGCTGGAACAGCAGCAAATGTTGAGCTGGTTCCTGAAGCTTTCCGCATCAGTATTTTTAACAGTGCTCCAGGTGGCTTCCTTGTATTTGGTTTTCTTGCAGCTCTTGTTCAGGGTATTAAACAGGCTAAAGCAAGAAAAGCTGGTAAAAAAGTTGTTGTTGAAGATCCTGACTGTGCTTCATGTGAAAGTGCAGATGGCTGTAAAACCAACAATTCAGAAAGCTGTCCTGTTATGGAAAAAACTGTAGAAAAAGCAGTTGAAGCAGCTAAAGAAGCCGCAGCCGCAAAAGCTGAACCAACAGCAACTCCTAAGGAGGCTGAATAATGATGGATATTTTTAAGATTTTAATTGCATCTTCAATTATTGATAACGTTGTATTCATTCAGTATCTGGCTATTTGTCCATTTATTGGTATGACAAGCGAAACAGATAAAGCCTTTGGTATGGGTGTTGCCACATCCTTTGTAATTATTCTTGCAACAGCAGTAACCTGGCCAATTTACAAGCTTGTAATGATTCCTCTTCATCTGGAATTCTTGCAGACTTTAATTTTCATTCTTGTAATTGCTTCTTTAGTTCAGCTGGTTGAATTCTTCCTTAAGAAAATGATCCCTGCTCTCTACAAATCTATGGGTGTTTTCTTAGCTCTTATTACAACTAACTGTGCTGTACTTGGTGTTACATTCAACTGTATCAGCAAGAACTACAATTACGGTGAAAGCCTTGTTTATGCTCTCGGCTCGGCTATTGGTTTTATCATTAGTATGGTAATTATGAGTGGTGTTAGAAGTAAGCTTAAGACTGCAAAAGTTCCTCAGGCCTTCCAGGGTACACCTATTCTCTATATAGCCGCAAGTTTACTTTCCCTTGCCTTCCTTGGCTTTAAGGGATTAATCTAGGAGGAAACATGAAAACTATCATTTTAACAGTTGTTGTTGCTTTAGTAATTGGTTTCCTTCTTGGACTTTTACTTGGTCTTTTTAAGAAAATATTTGCTGTTACAGTTGATCCTAAAGTAAGTCAGGTTCGTGATGCATTAAGCGGTGCAAACTGTGGTGGTTGTGGTTTTGCAGGTTGTGATGCTTTTGCAGAAGCAATAGTTTCCGGTGATGCTCCTGTAAATGGTTGTGTTGCTGGAGGCGCTGCTACAGCTGATGCCATTGCAAAAGTTCTTGGTGTAGATGCAGGCTCTACCACACCAAAAGTTGCATTTCTTGCGTGTCATGGAACTAAAGAATGTGCTGCCGACCGTGGTGAATACCAGGGGGTAAAAACCTGTGCTGCTGCTCAACTTACAATGAATGGCATTAAAAAATGTTCTTTTGGCTGTATTGGTTTTGGTGACTGTGAAGCAGCCTGCGCTTTTGGTGGAATCACAATGGGTGCAGATGGGCTTCCTTTTATTGATAAAGAAAAATGTTTTGGATGTGGAAAATGTGTAAAAGCCTGTCCAAAACATTTGATTACTTTGATTGATGCAAACACTAAAGGTGCAATTGCACGCTGTTCATGTAAAAGCGACAACAAACCTCAAATCCGTAAAGACTGTTCTGCAGGCTGTTTCAAATGTGGTATGTGTGCAAGAAAGTGTCCTGTACAGGCTATTACCATGGAAAACGGACTGCCGAAAATTGATTACAGTAAATGTACAAGCTGTGGCGAATGTGTCAAAGCTTGTGTAGATAAAGTTTTGGTGCTTATTTAGCAACACCAATAAGTTAAATGCCCCGTTTATGGGGCTAAAAAAAATCAGGAGGTCAGTAATGACAAACGAAAAGGCAATTGAAGCTTTGAAACATATCAAAACTTATACAGCTGCAGACTTGTTGGATGAACTTGATTATGTAATCAAAGTTATGGAAAAATTAGAAAAAGATGGTATTAAAGAACCATTAGAAACAGATTTTACAAATTTAAACAAATAAGGTGGACTGCTAAAAATGCATATGATTGGTACTTTTTGGGCTTTAGTCCCAGCTATCGTTGCCATTGTTCTGGCACTTTGTACAAAGGAAGTTTACTCTTCCCTTTTTATTGGAATTGTTGTTGGTGCAGTATTCTTTGTAATTGACCCGGCATCTGGAGCATCTGGTTTTTCTGGATTCTTGAATCACTTATTTTCAGATGGTCTTGTAGCTAACATTGCTGATTCATACAACATTGGTATTTTAATCTTTATGGTTATTCTTGGAACTATGGTTGCACTTATGAACAGAGCCGGAGGTTCTGCTGCATTCGGTAACTGGGCAAAAACTCACATTAAAACTAAAGCTGGAGCTCAGGTTGCAACAATTCTTCTTGGAATCTTAATCTTTATTGATGACTACTTTAACTGTCTTACAGTTGGTTCAGTAATGAAACCTGTAACAGATAAGCATGGTGTTTCAAAAGAAAAGTTAGCATATCTTATTGATGCAACAGCAGCACCAGTTTGTATCATCGCACCTATTTCTTCATGGGCAGCTGCCGTTGCAGGCTTTGTAACAGAAGGCGAAAACGGTATTGCACTTTTCTGTAAAGCAATTCCTTTCAACTTCTACGCTCTCCTTACAATTGTAATGATGTTTGCTATGGTATTCATGAAGTTTGAATACGGTACAATGTCTAAATACGAAAAAGCTCTTTCAATTATGAATGATTCTGCAGATGAACTTGCACAGGAAGAAACAAAAGGTAAAGTTATTGACTTGATTTTACCAGTTGCAGTTTTAATCGTATTCTGCGTTCTTGGTATGATTTATTCAGGTGGATTCTTTGATGGTGAATCAGAATCTTACCTTAACTTTATTGATGCATTCTCTAACTCAGATGCTTCTGTAGGTCTTGTAATTGGTTCTACTGGTGCTTTGATTATTGCAATCATTTACTTTATGTGCCGCAAAGTTTTAAGCTTTAAAAATGCAATGGCTTGTCTCCCAGATGGATTTAAAGCTATGGTTCCAGCAATTCTTATTCTTTGTCTTGCATGGACACTTAAAGGAATGACAGATTCTCTTGAAGCAAAACAGTTTGTTGCAGGCCTTGTTGAAGGTTCTGCTGCAGGACTTAAAATGTTCCTTCCAGCTATTATCTTTGTAATTGCCTGTTTCCTTGCATTCGCAACAGGTACTTCATGGGGTACATTCGGTATTTTGATTCCAATCTGTATTGCAGCCTTCCCAGAGGGAGCAATTCGTATTATTTCAATTTCTGCTTGTATGGCTGGTGCTGTATGTGGTGACCACTGTTCTCCAATTTCGGACACAACAATTATGGCTTCTGCCGGTGCTCAATGTGATCATGTAAACCATGTTTCTACACAGTTACCTTATGCCATTACAGTTGCTGCAGTTTCTTTTGTAACTTATATTATTGCAGGCATTACATTGGGTCTTGGAATTGTTCTTTCAGGAATTATTTCTTGGATTTGTGGTCTTGCATTAATGGCAGGTACATTATTCTTAATGAAGAAAAAGTTCGGAAAATAATTACATGTCATTGCGAAGCCCTTTAGGGCTGTGGCAATCCAGAATTAAAAAGTGCAATTACAATTATGGATTGCCACGTCGGCCTGCGGCCTCCTCGCAATGACAAGTTAAAAAAAGAGCATTACCTGGTAAAAACTGGTAATGCTCTTTTTTTATAAACAGGGCTTTTTCTATTCTAAAATTGCACCTTTATCTGCAGAACTAACTAATTTTGCATAGCGGGCAAGGTAACCGGTTTTTACTTTTGGTTCTGGACATACCCATTTTGATTTTCTTGCAGCTAGTTCTTCATCACTAACTTTAAGTGTAATCTTGTAATTGTTGATATCAAGTTCAATTAAATCCCCTTCTTCAACAAGAGCAATTGGTCCACCAACTGCAGCTTCTGGAGAACAGTGACCAAGAGAAGCACCGCGAGTAGCACCAGAGAAACGTCCGTCAGTAATAAGAGCAACATCTTTATCAAGTCCCTGACCAGCAAGAGCAGCTGTTACAGCTAACATTTCCCGCATACCAGGACCACCTTTTGGACCTTCGTAACGAATAACTACTACATCACCCTTCTTAATCTGCTGTTTCTGAACAGCTTCCATTGCTTCGCTTTCGTCATTGAATACGCGAGCTGGACCTGTGTGATGCATAAGTTCCTTAGCACAAGCTGAACGTTTTACAACAGTTCCGTTTGGAGCAAGGTTTCCGAACAAAATTGCAATACCACCGTTATCGCTGAATGGATTTTCAATTGGACGGAGAATATCTGGTTTTCTGTTACGAACTCCCTGAATATTTTCTGCAACAGTTTTTCCAGTTACAGTCATAAGGTCTGTATTAATAAGGTTCTTTTTGGCGAGTTCCATAAGAACAGCCTGAACACCACCTGCATCATCAAATTCACACATAAATGTATGACCAGCTGGAGCAAGGTGAACTAAGTTTGGTGTTCTATTGGAAATTTCGTTTACTTCGTTTAAGTCAATTGAAAGGCCTGCTTCGTGAGCAATAGCCGGAAGGTGAAGCATTGTATTAGAAGAACAACCCATAGCCATATCTGCAGCAAGAGCATTTCTAAAATGATCGGCAGTCATCATGCAGCGGGCTGTAATTCCTTTTTCATACATCTCCATTACTTTCATACCAGCATGTTTTGCCAAAGCAATACGTTTACCAGTTACAGCAGGAATTGTACCGTTTCCAGGAAGACCTAAACCAATAGATTCTGTAAGACAGTTCATAGAGTTTGCAGTAAACATTCCAGAACATGCACCACAACCAGGACATGCAATCTGTTCCATTTCCCGCAACTGAGCTTCAGTAATTTTTCCAGAAGCAACCGCACCTACAGCTTCGAACATATCTGTAAGAGAAAGATTTTTATCTGAATAAGGATTTCCTTCTTCGTGACTTGGTAAATGACCTGGCATCATTGGTCCACCAGAACAGAATACTGTAGGCAAATCAAGACGAGCGGCAGCCATGAGCATACCAGGAACAATTTTGTCACAGTTTGGAATCATAACAAGAGCATCAAACTGATGAGCTTTTGCCATACATTCAATAGAGTCAGCAATAAGTTCGCGAGTAACAAGGGAATATTTCATTCCTTCGTGTCCCATAGCAATACCATCACAAACACCAATTGCTGGGAATTCTACAGGTGTTCCACCTGCCATACGAATACCAGCTTTTACAGCTTCTGCAATGCGGTCCAATTCAATGTGACCTGGAATGATTTCATTTTTTGCACAACAAACACCAACTAATGGCTTTTCTAATTCTTCATCAGTGTAACCCATTGCATAAAACAATGAGCGGTGTGGAGCGCGGGCAATACCCTTTTTTGCGTTATCGCTTTTCATAATTAACCTCTAAGTTTTTATTAAATATCCTGAATAATAAGTTTAATGAGCATATTGCTCTTAATTGAAATGCATCTTCTCTGCTCGGCAAGCTGTTCTTTATCTAGACTGATTCTAGATTCTTCGCAAACCTTTTTACAATAATCAGAAAGTTTAGATGCGCTGGCAGCTTCGCAAGCTACAATAACATTCTTTTTATTTATAAAATGATGATAGAACTGAAGGAATTCTTCATTATCAAGTGGAAGACCATTAAGAATGATAACTCTTGTAAAATCATGAATACGAGCTATCTTTGAACAGCATTTTTCAAGTTTTTCAGAGAACGCCTGATTTCCATTTTCGTCTGTAACAGTTTTTTCTGCAATTACATACAATTCTGGATCTTCAGGAACCTGACCTGCTGGTTCATTTTTAATAATCTTACTGAATGCAGCACTGTCCATAAGAATCTGAGTTTTACCATCCAAAGCATCTGGATCAGCAGCTGCATTTTCTGCTTTGTTTGCATTTTCTTCGTTAGATGCAAAAAGATTTGCAAGTTCCTCATCCGAAATAGCTGCACCAGAAGAAGCTGGAGCTTTATCGCTCATTACATCCATCATTTCTGAAAGAACGGCAGATTCTTCATCACTAATTTCAACTTCAGAAGTTGAAACAGCTTCATTTCTTGCTTTTTCATCACCCATAATATCTGCAAATAAATCATCAATTTCTGAAGTTTTATTTTCGTCCATAGCAGTCTCCTCTTGTGCTTCAGCTGTAACTTCAGCAACCGCATTTTCTTCTACCCCAACTTCTGGAGCACAAGTTTCATCTATTTCATCAAGTTTTTCATCTGTAAAGAAAGATTCCAAATCATCAGTTTTAAGATCATCTTCGTTTTCAAAGAATCCAATTTCATCGTTTTCAATTCTGTTTACCTTTAAACGAAGTATATCATCACCTTCAATTGATCTTTCATAAAGACAGCCATCTTCTTCATTTACATAAAAAAGATGATTTTCGCCATCAACCCGAATATTACTGATTTTATCACAACCTTCAAAAGCATCTTCTGCTAAATTATAAAGCTTTGCAGATAAAACAACAGTTGTAAGATTTGTACAATCAGCACAGGCTCGTTTACCAATTGTTGTTACAGTATTTGGAATAACAAGTGAACGGATACCCTTACAGCCTTCCATACAGCTTTCCGGAATGTCCTGAATACCCATACGGAAAGGAATATCTGTTAAAGCTTCGCAGCCTTTGAATAAACCTTCAGAAAAACCGCTGACAGCATTAGGCATATAAATTTTGCTTAAAGCAGTACAGCCTGAAAATAAATATGGAGGCAATTCTGTAAGTGAAGCAGGAAGCTTTACAGTTTTCAGGTTTGTAGAGTTTTCAAACAGACAAACACCAATTTCCTTAACTGAATCTGGTAATGTAATTTCTTCATAAGGACAAGCCGAAAAAACTTCATCCTCAATTGATTCTGCACCATATGGAATAGTTCCGTTAAAAGCTCCAGAACCATCAATACCAACGATTTTTTTGTTATCTTCTGAATAAATCAGTCCATCTTGTCTTGTGAAATCAGCCATAAAATCTATTCTACTCTACTTTTTACCTATTCGCAATTTTTACCTTATACAAGGTTAGATTTTTGCTACTACAAGGTCACCCATTTCTTTTGTACCAACAAGTTTTCCAGCAGCTTTAACAGCATCAATATCGCCGGCAATATCACCTGAACGCCATCCATCATCCAATACAGCCTGAACAGCAGCTTCAATAGCTTTAGCTTCTTCTTCCATTTTAAGGTCATAACGCAAAAGCATAGCAGCAGAAAGAATTGTAGCCAAAGGATTTGCAATGTTTTTACCTGCAATATCAGGAGCTGAACCATGAATTGGTTCATAAAGACCAGGACCTGTTCCATCGCCTAAAGAAGCAGAAGCAAGCATACCAATTGAACCAGTAATCTGAGAAGCTTCATCAGAAAGAATATCACCAAACATATTTGAAGTAGCAATAACATCAAACTGCTTAGGATTACGAACAAGCTGCATAGCAGCGTTATCAATATAGAGATAATTCAATTCTACATCTGGATATTCAGGATGAAGTTTTTCTGCAACCTGGCGCCACAAGCGAGATGAAGTCAAAACATTAGCTTTATCAACAACAGTAAGCACCTTGCGGCGTCCCTGTGCAGCAGAGAAACCAATGCGTAAAATGCGTTCAATTTCTTCCCATGAATATTTTTCAATATCCCATGCAGATTTTCCATCTTCAGCAAAAGCATGTTCACCAAAGTAAATTCCGCCTGTAAGTTCACGAACAATTAAAATATCAAGACCGTTACCAACAATTTCATCTTTAAGAGGACAAGCAGCTTTTAACTGAGGGAAAATCAATGCTGGACGAAGATTTGCAAATACTTTCATTCCTTTACGAAGTCCAAGTAACCCCCGTTCTGGACGAATTGAAGGATCAACATTATCCCATTTTGGACCACCAACAGCACCAAGCAAAGCAGCATCAGCTTTTAAACAGATATCAAGCTGAGCCTGTGGTAATGGTTCACCAAACTGATCAATGGCACAACCACCAGCAATTACTTTATTGTAATTAAATTTGTGTCCAAATTTTTTTGCAACAGCATCTAAAACCTTAACGGCTTCAGCAACAACATCAGGACCAATACCGTCCCCTGGAATTAAAGCAATAGTCTTTTCCATTTTTATATATCTCCTATTATTTTCAATTAATTATATTCTCTTAAAATGCTTTTCAATGTCATGAATCAGCTTGTATTCAAATGAATCTACAAGTGCAATCCATGAAGCCTCAATCAAGTCGGCACTTACACCAACAGTAGTCCAGCTGGCCTCGCTATCGGTACTTTCAATAATTACACGAACCTTAGCTGCAGTAGCAGACTTTCCATCCAGAACACGAACCTTATAGTCCACAAGACGGATTTTTGAAACTGCAGGATAAAAGTGTTCCAGTGCTTTACGCAAAGCAATATCCAGTGCATTTACAGGACCATCCCCTTCTCCAGCTGTAATTTCTATCTGGCCATCAACTTCAACCTTTAACTGAGCACAACAGCAAACACCTTCTTCTGGACGAGGATTAGACCCGTTAGTCTGATAATAATGAAGCTTAAAGAACGGCTGATACTGACCTATCATTTTACGAACCATCAGCTCAAAACTGCCATCAGCACCTTCAAACTGATACCCCTGGAATTCCAGATCTTTCATTTTTGAAATGATATCTTTAACAACAGAATCTTCTTTATTAATACCTGGCGCAAATTTCTGAATTTTTTCCAGAATTGTAGCACGCCCAGCAACCTCGCTCATAAGGAATACACGAGAATTACCAACAACCTCAGGATTAATATGCTCGTAAGCTTCAGGATTTTTTAATACAGCATCTATATGCATGCCAGCTTTGTGGGCAAAAGCAGAAGAGCCTACAAAAGGAGACTGAGAATTCAAACTGATATTTGTAATTTCTGCAATCTGTTTACAAATAGAAGTAAGCATTTTCATATTCTGCTGAGGAATACATTCATATCCCATTTTTAACTGAAGATTAGGAATTATTGAACTTAGATTTGCATTTCCAGTTCTTTCACCAAATCCAAGTAAAACACCCTGAACATGAACAGCACCTTCCTGAACAGCAACAAGAGAATTAGCAACTGCAAGACCGCAATCATTATGAGTATGAATACCTATTCGAGCTTTGCTTCCAAAAGTTTTAACAACATCTTTAACCGCAGCACGACAATCATCAATCATAAAGCCACCCTTTGTTTCGCACAGACAGATTAATTCTGCGCCACCTTCAATTGCAGCCTGCAAAGTTTTAAATGCATAATCCTTATTTTCTGTGTATGCAGTAAAGAAATGTTCAGCATCATAAAAAACCCGGCGACCATTAGCTTTAAGATAAGCACAGGTTTCCCGAATCATTGCCAGGTTTTCTTCAAGGGAAGTTTTAATAATATCAGTTACCTGAAAAGTCCAGGTCTTTCCAAAAATAACAACACATTCTGTATCTGCCGCAAGAATACTGGAAAGATTCATATCTTCTTCACAACGAATATCTTTACGGCGAGTAGAACCAAATGCACAAAGCTTTGAATTCTGAAGGGGATATTTTTTTATTTCCTGGAAAAATTCTATATCCTTAGGATTAGAACCTGGATTTCCGGCTTCTATATATTGAATTCCCAATGCATCAAGAGCCTGGCAAATATGAATTTTATCCTGTACTGAAAAATTAATACCTTCACCCTGTACACCATCACGCAAGGTTGAATCAAGAATTTCAATTTTATGCATAGGTTTATTATAGTAGAAAACAGTCTTAATGAAAACAGATTATCTTTACAACCTTCAAATTAAAGTTTAAATTAAAATGGTATTAATGGAGAATGTGTTTGAAAAAAGTTAAAATTCTATTTACATTATTATGTTTATCTCTTTTTTCTTCTTATGGATATTCACAAGCTAATTCTCCCGTTATTTCTGAATTACCTTCCCAGGAGCTGAATGAAAAACCAAACTATCAGGAATTGGAAGAAAAATACGAATTATCTACATGGAATTCAGAAAATTCACTTTTTGCATATGCTCAAAACCATACTGTTATAATTATTGATACAAAAAAATCAAAAATTTCAAACAGAATACAGCTGGATGCAGCAATTTCTTACCTTCACTTTCAAAATGTTAGTAAAGGAGAACCAAGTAAGCTTTTTGTTCTTTCTAAAAGCGGTGACGTTTTTCTTGTAAACTGTAAAAACGGTAAAATCCTTTGGATTGGTGAAAGCTTTCCTAATACCTTATTAACCGCAGCAGCTTTTAATTCTACTGGAGAAACAATTGCAACTGGTTATTCAGATGGAAAAATTATTTTATTCAACCAGCAAAAAGATTCAAATTTCTTTGTTCCATTAGAAATTTCCACAATGGAAGCTCTGAATACAACAGAAATAAGTTTTTTGAACTTTAGCCCAGACAATAAATATTTGCTCATTGGTGATTCATCACAAAATCTTATTATTTGGGATTTAATTCACCAGACAGAAGCTAGTCGTTTTTATTACAACAAGGAATATTGTAAAAGTGTCTTTTTTACAGGTGAAGAAAACAATATCTTTATGCTGATTGATACATTAACAGCCGGTATTTTTGATTTTGATGGTAACTTAAGGCAAAAAATCCAGCTGAAATCTTCTGTAAAACGAATGTCCATAAGTTCTGACGGTAAAACAATTATGCTTGAAAGTAACAATAATAAAAAAAATTACTTTAACATAAACGATACAGGTTCTTTAGAAGATGTTACAGCCAGTGTAGTAGCTGCCAATACAGCTGCACGATACTCTAAAGGGAAAATGAAGACATCTCAAGACTCTCAAATTCCAAAAACTGATTCTCTTGAAAATATTACAGATACAGAATACCGCAGAATTATTACTGATAAAGATAAAGGCTCTGTTCATATTGAAACTGCTAAGCCTGAAAACACACCAGTATTACCTGAACGATTCAAAAATTCAAATGTAATTGAAGTAAGCAGTAAGGTTGGTATAGCACCAAATCCATTTACAGTTAATATATTTGCATCAAGCGGATTTATTTCATATAAAATTTCTAAACCCTTTTATGCAGGTGCTAAATCTGATTTAGGAATTGGACTACCAGGAAAAAACTTTCCTTATGAATATGAACAAAACGGAAACATAATTCCTACCCCTAAACTATTTACTTTCAGAGTTTACGGAATTACAGGAATTTCGTTTTACCCTTTTAAGCCAGATATAGAATTATTTACAGATTTATCCATTGGTTATACAGGCACTTTTTTGTGGAATATAAACTTTGGAATGAAAGGAAATACTTCCAAATTATTCTCAAGTCTATATACAGATGTAAGAGTTGGAGCCAACTATAAAGGTTTTAAAGCCTGGATTGATTTTGAATATGAACCTATTTTCTATGTTGCAGTAAACATTGGTGCCGGTTACGAAATTAAAATTAAACCACATACGAAAAAAACACCAAAAACAAAAAAAGAATAAAGTTTTCATTAATCCCTACCGATAATAGTTATTGGAGTGTTGTACTTTTGTAACTAGCTTATGGGTAAAATAATTATTTTAAACAACAATAAAGCAGTATTCTCGCTTGTTCTTTCACTGTTGTGCTTCTGCTTCTTATGTAGTTGCAAATCAGGTATTAACGATATGCTTGATGATTATAATTCCCACTACACTCCAACGGAGAATCCACGAATTCCGCCAAAACCTGGTGATCCAGATTTTAGGGCAAATGATATGTTATCTCCTAGATACACCGTTGATATTGATGGAAGTGTTAACCTGACAGCACCATTAGACTGCACTTCGTATTTATGGACATTAACAGACAAACAGGGAAAAGACCATATAGATAAAATTACATTTTACAAGAATTGTGGTAATACCTGCCGTGAATTTAGATTTTATATTCCAGATTCCGATTTGGAACTGGGTACATATAAAATAACGCTGACTGTTACTGATGCAGATAACAATAGTTATACAGATACAGCTGCACTAGTAATATATGAAACGTTCTAATAAAAAAAGTATATTGGCGTGTTTTTAAAAGGAGGATTTTATGAAGAAACAAGCTAAACTGATTGTTTTCGCAATCGCATTTGCTTCAATTTTCTTTGCCAGCTGTAACCATGATTTAAAGGGAACAGTAAAAGGCAATGGAATTAAAGGTGGAGAAACATTAACAATCAAAGTAAACTCTGACGACAACATTGTAAGATTCGAAAATAGTACATCAAAATCTGCCCGTACTATTATTTCAGATTCATTTGATTTAAGCACAGCATTCGCCTACTATCTTTGGGGAACTGCACAAACAGGAGAAACACTGGATCCAAAAAAAGTAGATATTACAGATATAAGTGATGATAATACTACAGGAAAAGTAATTCTTGGTATTGATTGTTTAAACTGGGATTTAACTTTAGCTGCAGTACAGACTAGCGATGTTCCAAATCTTGGTGATCTTAATACAACCAATATTGAAAAGTATGCTGTTTTAAAAGCTAATGGTACAGTTGATATGATGTTTACAAATGAAATCAACTTTACTCTTTCTCCTAAAGGATTAACAAAACCTGGTACAATTAATTTAAAACTTGCAAGGGCAAGTAACTGGACAATTCCTGATGGATATATTGCAACAGCTAAAATTCTGGATATTACTACAGGTAAACCTATTTTAGGTGGTGAACAAGAGGATCAGACTCTTGATACTACTATGTATGATTATACACATGCAGAGCATTCAGAAAATTTTAATTATTTTCAAGATGCAGCCACTAAAAAGCCATATACAGCAAATAATAATGTCATTAAACCAGGTACATATTTATTCCAGGTAGAATTTACAAGTACAGCAGACAAACGTACTTATGTATGGAATGATACATTAATTATTCTTCCAGGTTCTGCTTTTAGTGATAAAACAATTACCATTCCAAATCTCATTGGTACAAAACCTGGCAATCCAGGAAAATTAACAGCAAAAATCCAAAATGATGGTGATAAAGAACATCCAGGTCTCTACACAGTAACTTTCAATTGGGATGATGCTACATCAAAAGCAATTAAAAACGAAACAAACTTTGCATTAGAATTAATTGAAATACCAGATACAATTCTAACATTTACTAAACCAACAGATGATGCCACTTGGAAAACTTTATATGATGAGGCCACTGTAAAACCAAAATTCGATCATAATTATTTCCACAATTCCCCAATGGATACTGAATACTATGATTCATATTATAAATCAGGTTCTTTATTAGCTAATAATTATGAAGTTACCTTGTACTTTCAGCTTGGAAAGCGTTATTTAGCCCGCATTTTTGCAGAAAATAATGCAGGCCGTTCTGAAACTGCTTCATATGCAGTTATAGATGCAAGTGAAATACCAGGAAAAGCAGGCGATACTACTTACGATTCTATTAATATGTACCGTGTAACTTATCATTTACAGGGGGGAACCTGGAAAGATGGAGACCCAGGACAAACCACCGATGTAATAAAATACTGGAACAAAGGAAGTGCAAATTATACTGTTATTGAACCTAACGGGGATGGAACTGCAGGAAATCCAAAATTAACTAATGGTGATGTTGAATGGGGATACTGGCTTTTAAATGTAAGTACAAATGAAAAATATCCATCAAGCGGAGCTCCTGCCACATTAAATCCTTATAAAGACTGGAAAAACCTTGATTTGTATGCTGTATATGCTCGTGATGGAGTTGTTAATGTATATAAGGATAGCGATTATGATATTTCAGCAGCTTATGTTGCAGGTTTTGGTAAAGACGCCGGAGGTCTTGATAAAGATGCTACAAATGAATATTCAAAAGGGGAGCGTGTTGATGGAAATTTTGCAGACGCAACATTAACATTAACATTACCATTACCAAACAACGATACTGATCCAACATGGAAATATGATTATGTTATGCTTCAAATTACATACGGTTCTAAGACTTATTATGAAGAAAGACAGGAAGGAGCAGCTCGAGGAGTAGCAAACACCTTCACAATTCCAATGAATAATATACAGACAGGTCCTGTTTACAACTGTAAAGTAACTGCAACTTACAAAAAAACAACTGTAAGTTATCCATTTACATTACTTGTTACAGATTAGTAAACTATTTCTCACCAATGGGAGTGCACTTTTCTTTGGTAGTGCACTCCTTTTTTATTTAACCCCATTACTTTTTTTTAAGTTTCGTTTATAATCACCTTATGGCTAATAAAAACAGCGATTATTCGGTAATTTATTCTGATGATGATATTATTGTTTTGAACAAAAGAAGTGGCATTCTTATTGCTGCAGATCGTTACAATCCTGATGCTCCAAGACTTGATTTGCTGGCAGAAAAGGAATTTGGTAAATTATATGCAGTTCACAGAATTGATAAGGATACTTCTGGTCTTATTATTTATGCACGCACACCTGAAGCACATAAAAATCTTTCGCAGCAGTTTGAACAGCGTAAAGTTCACAAAACTTACCATGCATTAGTTTACGGACACCCTATGTGGGAAGACCTTCATGTAGATTTACCTCTTCAGCCAGATGGAGATGCCCGTCACAGAACTGTTCCAAGCAAACGATACGGAAAACCTTCTGTTACAGATTTTCACCTTATTGGAACCTGTGGACCTTATTCATGGATTGAAGCAAAGCCATTAACTGGACGCACACACCAGATTCGTGTTCATTTACAGGCAAATAATTTAAGTATTGTCTGCGATCCTCTTTACAGTGGAAACCAGAAACCAGTTCGTCTTAGCGAAATCAAAAAAAAGTGGAATGGTGATGAATACGAAGAACGACCATTATTAAGTCGTCTTGCACTTCACGCTTATAAAATTGAACTAACCCACCCTACTACTGGAGAAACTGTCTCATTTACAGCTGATTATCCAAAAGATATGGAAGCTACAAGAAATCAGCTTTCTAAAATTTTTGGTGTAGATCCGATTTCTGAGTAAATATGAAAAAAAGACTTCTGCAAGTTTTATTATTTTTCTCTGTTGTTCAAATAAATATTTTTGCATTAGAAAACTTTGATATTTCAATTCATCTGGATTCAGGTATTTTAAATGGGCAGGTAAAAGAATATGTCTTTTCTCCTGCCTGCAAAAATACAGACAATATGGAAAGTAAACTTACCTGGGATTTGGATAATATTCCCTACAATGAAATTACTATTGATTTAGATCTCTTCAAAAATTTCAACATTTCTTTTACTACTAAATTTGCAACTTCACAAAGAAGCGGTGTGATGCAAGACTATGACTGGCTTAATTCTGTTACAACAGAATGGAAAAATGATGATCCAACTGAGCTTACAAATTACTCCATTCATAGAAATGTTTTAAACGATTTTTATTCCTTTAGAATTTCTGCAGGTTATAATTTTAGAATTAATCCTATATTCACAGTAACAACTTTTGCCTCATGGGATTATGATTATATTCACTTTAGTGCATATGATGGTTATGGCATTTATAAAGTCAATAACTTTGAACAGATTAATTTTAATGGAAGAGTAATCTGCTATAAAAATGAATTTAATTCATTTATGCCTGGTATTACAATTAGTATTAACCCTTTTGAAAAGTTAAATATAACTGTAACTGGAATGTATAACTTTGCTTTGGGATTTAATAACGCTTTAGATTATCATTATACAAGACTTACATTATTTAATGATGAAATTAATTTTACACAAGTATTAAAAGGAAAGCTTTCCATTAACTTTTGTATAACAAAAAATATTGTTATAGGTGCTTCCATAAATGGGCAGTTTACACCTATTGCAAAAGGTCGAGACTATATAATTCTTATTGATGGAGATGGAGAAATTCTAAATCCTTCAAAAAAACCTGTAGCTGCTTTAGGCGGAAATTCCAACAACATATGGTGTGGTGGTATTTCCTGTTCAATTAAATTCTAAAGCTTTACCTTTACGGTAATAATTCTTCGCTGAGCAATATCTTCGGCTGTAAAAATAACCTTATCAAAAATTAAAGCATTTCCTACCGACGGCAAATAACCAAACTGCTCTAACAGCCAGCCACCCAGAGTATTAAATTCTTCAGAATATAGATTCAAGTTCAGGTTCCGGTTTACATCTTCAATTTTCATATCACCAGGAATCAGGAAAGTATTATAAGAAATCAATTTAATTTTATCTTCAGCTGGTAAATTATCATAACTGTTTTCATCAGTCATTCGATCAAATACAAGCTTCATAATATCCTTCATCGAAACAATTCCCGAGGTCTGTCCCTGTTCATCAAGTACAACAGCAAATTTGTTTTCATCCTCCCGGAATTTTTGTAACAGTTCCAGGACAGAAAATGTTTCTGGTACATAAATAACAGGCTTCATATATCGCTTTGCAAAACCTTCTGATTTATCATCATCTGAACAATAAAGAACATCGCGATAATTTATAACGCCAACAACATTTTCATTATTATTCTCGTATACTGTTAATGTTGAAAATCCAGATTTCTTAAATTCATCTATAACCTGCTCCAAAGTAGCATTGGTATTAACCATACTTACAAAAGAACGATGCTTCATAATATCATCAACCTGAAGATCATTAAATTTAATGATTTTATTCAGCATTCGGCTTTCATCTTTTTCAATGGTTCCTTCTTTTTCTCCAACATCAATTAAAGCCTTAACTTCTTCTTCTGTAATTTTTGATGATACAGGCTTCATGATTTTTTCTGCAATTTTTACAACACCACCAGAAAGCTTTTCAAACAGCCAGATAACAGGAAAAAAAACTTTTTCCAGGACTAACAATGGAACGGAACTAAAACATGTAAAAGCTTGAGGATACAAACCAGCTGCAGTTTTTGGAACAATCTGTCCAAAAGTTGTAATAAAGAATGCTGTAATAAATGGTGTTAATACGGACAAAGGTCCATTACCAAGAGCTTCAATAGCCAGAGCTGTGGCAAGAGCCGATGTAAGAGAATTTAATGCATTTGTTCCAATTAAAACTGTTGTTAACAAACGGTCCATATTTGACTTAAGCTTTGCAACAGTTTTTGCATTACGCTTTTTTTCTTCCAGCATGGCCCTAAGCTTTAATTTAGGCAAAGAAAGATATGCGGTTTCAGAGGATGTAAAGAAACCAACACAAATAATGAGAAGGAAAATTAGTATAAGTTGTAACAATAGCTTCATATTTATATATAATGGATTGGCACATCGCTTCGCTCCTAGCAATAACAGGGGCAAGTTGTTTGGCAGTAATCCTAAGAACTAAGAGATTCTTCCTCCTCTTCTGAATTTTTCTTTATGCTTAAGCGCTCAATTCTGTGAGCCTGAATTTTTTCTACGGTAAAAACATAGCCTTCATACTCAAAACGGTCTCCATTTTCTGGCATACGGTTTATTCTTTCAATGAACCAGCCGGCTACAGTTTCATTTATCTTTGATTCCATTGGAATGTGAAGACTTAATTGAAGGTCGCGAATAAGAACAGAACCATTAATTTCAAATTCATCTTTATTTTCTACAGAATCATAATCAAAAACTTTGCCACGGAGAGTGGAATCTCCAGGCAATGCAAATATTTCTCTGGAAATATCTTTTTCCGTAATAATACCATCGGTACCAGAATATTCATCAACAACTACAGCCATTGTCTGACGATTTTCAAAAAACATCTGCTGAATCGAAGACATTTTTTTAGTTCCCAGAATAAATAATGGAGGTCGCATTACTTTATGTAATTCAAAGCTATCTGGATTTTCTTTAAATGGAAGAACATCCTTTAAATAAATGATTCCAATAATGTCATCAATTGAATTTTTATAAACAGGAAATCGAGTAAATCCTGTTCGTTCAGAAGCTTCAATTACATCAGAATAAGAAGCTTCAGAAGAAAGCGCACGGATTTTTGTACGGGGAACCATGATTTCTTCAGCTTCCAGATCGGAAAACTTAAATACCTGAGTCATCATTCGGGTTTCGTCTTCTTCAATAGCACCACTTTCTGAACTTATATCAAAAAAAGTTTTAATTTCTTCTTCTGTGTAAGACTGCTTTTTATTATTAAGCTTAATTCCCATACAACGAAGTATAATCTTTGAAATAAAAGTAACAATCTTTACAATTGGATACATAAGAATGTATACCAGCTTAACAAATCCACTAAGGCCGTATGCAATTTTATCAGGGCAGCGAGTTGAAATTGTTTTAGGTGTGATTTCACCAAAAATAAGAAGCAGTACTGTTGCCACAAGAGTAGCAATACCTACCCCTTTTGAGCCAAAAATTCCCAAAGCAATTTCTGCAATAATTGACGAGACAAAAATATTTACTAAATCGTTGGATACTAAAAGAGTGTTGATAAGCTGTTCGCGATGTTCCAGTAACTTACTGATGCGAACAGCTTTTTTATCTTTATTTTTGCGCTTGATTCTAAGCTTTAATTTGTTCATTCCAAGAATTGAACTTTCCGAGATGGAAAACATCATGGAAAGAACAATTAAAGCTATAAGAATAATTATTGTGTATTTCGAGGGATAACCGTCCATACTGTAAGTTCCAATTACTTGAAGTAAGATACACCAGCTGCGAAGAGGTTTTCGCAAGTTGTTTCATTCTGGTTAGTAATAGGATTTCCACCAACGTTCTTGAACAAGTCAAAGCTTGAACCGTTTGCTTCCATACCAACACCACGTTCATTATGTCCCATCTTACCAAGTACATGTCCGTCTGGAGAAGTAATACCTTCAATTGCAAATGCAGAGCCGTTTGGATTGTCTGGTTCTGTAATTGCAGGGCGACCATATTCGTCTACATACTGGCTGAACACCTGTCCGTTTTCGAACAATTTTTTAGCAGTTGCTTCATCACAAACAAAGCGACCTTCACCATGAGAGATTGCTATTAAGTGGTTGCGATCATCAATTACAGAAGGATGCTGTGCCCATGGAGACATAGCTGATACAACACGAGTACGAACAATACGGCTGATATGGCGGCCAATTCTGTTGTAAGTAAGAGTTGGCATATCATCTTTCATATCTACGATTTCGCCATACATTGCAAGACCAGTCTTAACAAGTGCCTGGAATCCGTTACAAATACCAAGTACAAGACCATCACGTTTTTTAAGGAGGTTCATAACTTCATCAGAAATGTTTCCTGCTTTCAAAACGTTTGCAATGAATTTTGCAGAGCCATCTGGTTCATCACCGGCAGAGAAGCCACCAGAGAGAGCAAGAATCTGTGTATCTTTAAGTTCTCTTTCAAGTTCAAGTAAGCTTTCTGCAAGCATTTCTGGATTTTTGTTACGGAGAACCAGGATTTTTGTGTTACCGCCGGCAAGGTTGAATGCACGAGCCATATCCATTTCACAGTTTGTACCTGGGAATACAGGGAGCAATACTTTTGGAGATGTTTTTGGCTGAACAAATGCAGGAGCCTTACGAACATCGCTAAGAGATTTATGAACTGAAGTTGCCCATTCTGGAAGCTCTTTCTGTAAAGGATATCCAGAAACTGGTGGGAATACTTTTGCAAGCTTTTCTTCCCAAACTTTTACTGTATCTTCAAGAGGGATTTCTACACAAGGATTTGTAACTCCACCTAAAGTTGCATTTACAACTTTTACACTGCGGTCTGGAATTGTTTTACCAAGTTTAGTTACAGTTCCAGCTTTAAGGCCAGCTTTTGTTAAATCTTCTTTTGTTTCAATAATGATGTTACCGTATGTTGGAACAAAGAGTGCTTTAATATCAGATCCGTCGATTTCACAACCAATCATGTTACCCATTGCCATTTTTGTTACTGCTTCTGCAATACCACCTGGTCCTACAGGATACATAGCGCTGATTTTTCCAGCTTTGTTCAAATCGTAAATTACATCTGAGTTTGCAAGGAATGTGTCGTAGTCTGGAGCAAGAACCTCAGAATATGGAACACTTACCATATAAATATCATTTCCGGCAGCTTTGAATGAACCAGAAGTTACATTTTCAGCTTCATCGTGAGTTACAGCAAATGAAACTAATGTGTGTGGTACGTTAATGTCTTCGAATGTACCAGACATTGAGTCTTTACCACCAATTGAAGCACATCCAGATTCAATTTGAGCGTCTACAGAACCAAGCAATGCAGCTGTTGGATAACCCCAGCGTTTTTCGTTTACTGCACGACCAAAGAATTCCTGGAAGCTTAAGCGTGATGTACGAGCTTTACCACCAATACAAGTGATTTTTGCCAAAGATGAAAGTACTGCTGTTTTTGCTCCGTGCCATGGTGACCACTGACCAACACGAGGGTCAAAGCCATAAGACATTAATGAAACTGTAGAAGTTTCCCGAGGAGATACTACAGGGATTTTTGCAGACATAGCTGCTTCTGGTGTATTCTGATATTTTCCACCATATGGGAAAAGAACTGTTGAAGCACCAATAGAACCGTCAAAGCGTTCACCAAGACCACGCTGAGAACAACAAGCCAGGTCTGATATGTTAGCTTTCCAGGCAGCTGTTACGTGATTATTTACACAACCTTCACATTTAACACCTTTGTTTAATTCTGCAGCAACAGAATCAAGTGGGTTCAAAAGTGGAGATTTTGCAGGTTCAGCTGGCTGTTCAATTACAGCATTTGCTTCGTGATGAGCACCAGCAGCATCCAGGAATTCTCGGCCAATATCAACGATTGTTTTACCCCGCCATTTCATAACAAGGCGGTTTGTATCTGTAACAACCGCAACAACTACAGCGTTCAAGTTTTCTTTCTGAGCTTCTTTTATAAAGCGGTCTACATCAGATTTACGAACAACTACAGCCATGCGTTCCTGTGATTCAGAAATTGCAAGCTCTGTACCGTTCAAACCATCGTACTTCTTTGGAACTTTGTCCAGGTCGATTTCTAGCCCTGGTGCCAATTCACCAATAGCAACAGAAACACCACCAGCACCAAAGTCGTTACAGCGGCGAATCATTAATGAAACTTCTTTATTACGGAAGAGGCGCTGAATCTTTCTTTCTTCTACTGCGTTACCTTTCTGAACTTCTGCAGCTGCTGTTGTAACTGATTTTACAGTGTGAACTTTAGAAGAACCTGTAGCACCACCAATACCATCCCGGCCAGTACCACCACCAAGAAGAATGATGATATCACCTGGTTCTGGACGTTCACGAATAACTGTATTTTCTGGAGCGGCGGCAATTACAGCACCAAGTTCCATACGTTTTGCGGCATATCCTGGATGATAGATTTCTTCTACCTGACCAGTTGTAAGACCAATCTGGTTACCGTAAGAAGAGAATCCCTGAGCAGCTTCACGAACGATTTTCTGCTGTGGGAGTTTACCTTTCATAGTTTCAGAAAGTGGAACAGTTGGGTCAGCAGCACCTGTAATACGCATAGACTGGTAAACCCAGGAACGACCTGAAAGTGGGTCACGGATTGCACCACCAAGACAGGTAGCAGCTCCACCAAATGGTTCAATTTCTGTCGGGTGGTTGTGAGTTTCGTTTTTGAACATCATCAACCATCTTTCTGTTGCTTTAGGATCATCTTTTGCAAGAGGTTTTCCCTTTTCGTCAGCTGTGTAATGAACATCAATTACAACAGAGCAGGCATTGTTTTCTTCAGAAACTTCCATATCATCAAGCTTTCCGTGCTTTTTAAGATATTTCATTCCGATTACAGCCATATCCATTAAGCAGACAGGTTTATCTGTACGTCCTGCATACAAATCTGTACGCATATCTTCGTAGTTTTTAAGTGATTTTTTGAAGAGGTCAGCATAAATACCATCTTCGATTTTAATGTCTTTAAGTTCTGTTAAGAATGTTGTGTGGCGGCAGTGGTCAGACCAGTAAGTATCCAATACACGGATTTCTGTTTCCACTGGATCCCGGCCTTCGCCTTTGAAGTAGTCCTGAAGGAATTTAATATCGGCATGGTCCATAGCAAGACCCATTTTGTTGCGATATTCTTCAAGAGCAGCATCGTCCATTTTAATGAAGCCCTCAACAACTGGAATATCAGCTGGAACATCCATCTTCATTTTTAATGTTTCAGGCTTTTCGCTACCGGTAAGTCTAGAATCTACAGGGTTTACAAGATAGTCCTGGATTTTTTTAATATCATCATCAGAAGGATTACCAGCAAGTACAACAATTTTTGCACAGCGAACAACTGGAGCTTCTGAATTAGTTTTTACACCTTTAAGACCCGCACGGAGCAAACTGATACACTGCTCTGCACTATCTGCACGCTGATCATACTGGCCAGGAAGGAATTCCCAAATAATCTGTTTTCCTTCAACAGCAGGAAGTTCTTCAAAAGAAACGTAATCGCTCTGTGGTTCAGAGAAAATGCGTGTAGCTGCAATTTTAGCAACTTCATCACTAACATTTTCAATGTCATAGCGATTGAAATAACGAACTCCAGTTACGCTGGAAATTCCCAAAAATCCGTTAATCTGTGATAAATAACTTTTAGCCTCGTTTTCAAAACCAGGCTTTCTTTCTACGTAGAGTCTGTACATAGGAGATATTATAGTGAATTTTTGGGGGAAGTACAACGAAAGGAGGGAGAATGAAGAAAAGTTCACCGGTTACAAAAAAGGGCGTCAACCGGAAACACCAGAAATACGCTAATTCATAATTATATGAGGGGGAAGTCTCCCCCTGCGCTCCAAAGTCCTCGCCTGGGGCTCCGGTCTTTTCCGCTACCCCTTCTGAGAGCAAAGGTTTCGTTTTATATAATACTATACATTATAACAGTTATAAACTATACTAATTATATTGAAAATGCCCTTTTAAAGGCGGTTATCTCCCAAACTCAATCAGCATTCTGCTGAAATTTGACTATGGGAGGCTTGCTCATGACTTTTGACAGAATTATTGCAGTTATTGCATGTATCGCAACTGTAATCTGCACAGTTATAGCAATACTCTCTTACCTGAAAAATAAGAAGGTTTAAAATAGATGGCTAAAATTTCGCCATCTATTTTAAGTCTCGAGTTTTTTTGCAAAAACTCTATTTATTTACGTGTTCGCTTGCGCGAACGTTTTGTAAATCCTCAGTTGTTGAAACAACTTGCGGTTTACAAAATTAAAGAAGAGTTAAAAAGTAAAGCCGCCCTAAGTTTGAAGCACAATGGACGGCTTTAAGCAAACATTGTGGAGATAACCCCAAAAGGGCATTTCCTTTATTTCAATATAGCACATCATAACTTTACCGTCAATTTTTGTTTCAAAAAACCTTTAACCGCGTTTCATCAAAAAAGGGCATCACCAGGAAACACCAGCGACGCCCTAATTCTTAATTCTGTATTCTTAATTCTGTATTCTTAATTCTTAATTAAAACTTGTAAGTTCCAGTAGTAATTGTTCCACCGTTACTGTAAATATCAAAGTTTACAGATTTCTGTGCATTAGCAAGTTCTGCGTAGAATTCTGCAAGATTTGCAACAGGTTTTCCGTTTACAGCTGTAATTACATCACCATTCTGTAAGCGGAGGCTGGCAGCAGGAGATTTTTCTTCTACATTAGAAACTACAACACCACGTACTTTCTTATCATCAATCTTAAGCTGTTTTTTAACGTCATCTGTAAGAGGCGTTGCAATAAATCCAGGCCACATTTTATTATTCTGAATTTCATCATCTTTAGCACGTTCTTCAACTTTAACAGTAAGTGGAGGTAAAACTTTTCCACCGCGAACTACTTTAAATGTTGCAGTTGTACCAACTCTAAGACTTCCAACATCGCGTACCAGCTGATTTACAGTTTTTACTTTTTTACCATTCAATTCAATAATATAGTCACCAGGTTTAATTCCACCTTTGAAAGCTGGCGAATTAGTAAATACTTCTACAGCAAAAGCACCATCGTAAGCCTGAACGCCTAATTCTTCTTTATATTCTTTTGTAACTTCAAGTAAAGAAACGCCTACCCAACCGTAAGTCATTTTTCCACTCTTGATGAATGAATCAATTGAATTCTTAATATTATTGATTGGAATAGCAAATCCCAAACCTACAGAACCGCCGCTTGATGAAGCAATCCATGTATTAATACCAATTACTTCGCCATAAATATTTACAAGTGGACCACCAGAGTTTCCCTGATTAATTGCAGCATCTGTCTGAATATAATCGCTGATAGCAGACATATGACTTTCTGAACGTCCAGTTGCAGAAACAATACCCTGTGTTACAGACTGACTGTATCCAAGTGGAGCACCAAAGGCCATACAAATATCACCAGGCTGAACTTTATCAGAATCACCAAGTTTTGCAACAGGAATAGAAGGATCTGTAGCTTCAAAAGAAACCAATGCAACATCCATACGAGAATCAGCACCAACAAGTTTTCCTTCAAACTCCCGGCCATCATTCAATTTTACAGTGATTTTTGTAGCTGATCCTGCAACATGATTATTTGTAAGAACATACAAAGTGTTTCCTGTACGGCGAACAATTACACCAGAACCAAGACCACTTGCTTCATATTCTCTTGTACCTTTTTTACCATCTTTATCATTCTGGTTACCATTCCCAAAGAAATCACCAAAAGGCCAGCCCATTCCGCTAAAAGGATCCTGCACAGTTTTAGTTTCTTTTACATCAACTTCTACAACAGCAGGAAGCATAGTATCGCTTACAGAACGGAAAACATTCTGGAACGCTTCAACAATTGCAAGTGATGAATTTACAGTATTACTGCCAGCAGGAGCTGCAGGTCTCTTAGGAGGATCTGCAAAAAGCTGTGTTGAAGTAAACAACAGTAAAGCAAGTCCTGCAAATAATTTAACTAATTTTTTCATAACCTTCATCCTCCGGGAAGCCTTCTGCACTTCCCTCTTTTTTTTCTTTAATTTTATAAACCGGAGGATTCTTCAGAATCCGAGGATTTATAAAACGTTCGCGTGAGCGAACACGTAAATAAACAGAGTTTTATTAAAAACTCAAGTTAAAAAGAATAGTGCCATCAGCACTATTCTTTTTAAACGTTCGTTTTAAAAGATAATAAAAATTCAAGCAAAAGGTTACTAAAACTTTTTGTTATATATAAAAAAACACGCCTTAATAAAAGACGTGCTTTATATTACCGAAAGTGAATTAAAACTATGAATTAGCTTTATAATTCAAATCAGTTAAAACTTCTGTATGATCTTCAAAAATGGCTACTGTATGTTCTTCGTGGCAACTTGCTTTTCCATCACAAGTAACAACAGTCCAGCCATCATCAAGTGTTTCAACATCCTTTGTTCCAAGATTAATCATTGGTTCAATAGCCAGAACCATACCAGGTTTAATACGAGGATTTGCCCCCAGGAACGGACAGTTTGGAACACTAGGATCTTCGTGAACTTCAAGCCCAACACCATGACCACAATAATCAGAAACAACACCATAGCCATGAGCCTTTGCTACTTTGTAAACAGCGTCAGCAACATCTTTAATTCTGTTGCCAGCAACACAAGCCGCAATACCAGCCTGCAAACATTCTTCTGTTACTTTCTGAAGTTCTCTAACCTTTGGAGGAACATTTCCAATAAGAAGAGAGTGAGTTGTATCACTAATGTATCCGTTTAAATTAATTCCAACATCAAGACTTACAAGATCTCCATCTTTTACAATTCGTTTCTTTGATGGAAGTCCATGAATAACCTGTTCATTAATGCTGATACAAACTGCGCCAGGGAAATCTTCCTGATACCAGGCTGGAGTTCCACCGTGACCTTCAATATAGTTTTTAAAAAGCTGATTAATTTCCCAAGTGCTCATTCCAGCATGAATTTTTGGAATTAGTTCTTTAAACATATCTGCTGTCAAATGGCAGGCTTTTCTAATACCGTTTATCTGTTCTTCTGTTTTTAAGTGAATCATTTTATGCCTCGTTAGTAGAGTGTAACATTTTTTAAGAAAAGTTGGTAGGGAGAGATGGTTGTAAGGGAAAGTGAGGTGGAAAGCAAATGTTGTGTTGCAGAGGGAAGCTCCACCTGCGCCCCAAAAGCATCCCCTGGCGGCTGCGGTCTTTGGTGTATTAATGGAATCTTCTGGAATGTTCATGAAATACTAAACATAATATACGGGATAGTTATTTAAATTGCTTCCGAGGGCAAGTACTCCGAAATCATATAAAACTTCATTTACATCAGATTTATGACTGGTAACATCAAATATTAATCCAAGGTTTATAATGAATAGTGCAGATGGCAAAAAAAGCGACAGTCGTTCAGGAGGGCTGACATTTTTGAACGCCCCAAC